>JAAYWE010000202.1 GCA_012516755.1 Treponema sp. | reverse complement strand
CGAAGAAGTACTGCCCAATTACCTTTGCAAAAGGCTATCGTGTATCCCTCTGCGCTCCGCAATTTACTGCAAGAATAATAAATAATTCATGTCAATATAATCTATTCCGATAATATGGATATGATGGTGCTTTTAGGAAAGCAACGAATTGCATTATGGCGGCCAGCGATATATGCAGGGACTATTCTCTTCTTTCTTTCCTCTTTCGCTGCTTTGCATCCTGCCTTTGCTCTTGTCTCCGTTCCTCCACTTGCAGGACTCGTGAGTTCAGGGGCACGCCAGGCTGTTCTCAGCACCGCAGAATCCTATCTTGGTACTCGATATCGGTACGGTGGTTCTTCCAAGTCAGGCATCGATTGTTCTGGCTTAGTATATGTTTCCTTTCTGAAAGCAACTGGTGTAAGAATCCCGCGCTCTGTGGACGCACTTTCCAAATGGGTCCTAATCATCCCAAAAAACGAACTCGAACCGGGTGACCTTGTCTTCTTTAGCCTCGAGGCAAAGACACACTCGTCATCCAAAAATCCAAGCACTAATGTCTCTGTCTCAATCTCAACCTCTGTCCCTCTGAAAACCTCTGTCCCTCCCGTCTCTCCAGGCCGGTGTTTGAACTCGATGTCTTTGAGTCTGACCGCGGCTTCTATCCCGAGCTCGCAATCTTCAATTTTGCCCCAAACCTCTGTCCCTCCGAAAACCTCTGTCCCTCCGAACTTGAGCGATTCGAGTATATTGGCATTTTCTCTTTCGAAAGCCGACCATGTGGGAATTTATCTGGGAGATGACATTTTTATCCATGCTGCGAGCACTGGAGCTAAGACAGGAGTTATTCGCAGTTCACTGAGGGAAAAAAGCTGGCAACAGCGATTTCTGTTTGCGGGGCGCGCGCTTCCTGCTTCTGGTTTTTCTGGCTTTGCCTTAGACTGGGGGAGCGGAATCAGCTTTGCTCAACTGGATATGCTTCTACAGGGCGATCTTTTGGCCTTTGTGCGCGGAATCTCTGGGTGGACGGAGGTTTCGCTTCCCGTTGCAAACAACCTTAGCGCCGGTCTAAGGGCAGGCGTTCAATGGGATCGTGTTCTTGGTGTGGTAAGAGTTCCTATTGAGATCGATCTAGGCCGGATTTTTGGAGTCTCGGTGTTTGCCGGTCCAGCAATTACATTTGGATTGCCAACGCTGAATGGCAGGCTGTACACCCAGGGAGATTTCTTTTTGGCTACAGGAGGGTTGAGATGGTCGTCTTTCTTCTATTCAAGGGGTGCTCATCGACTTGGTAGCTACATTGAACTCAGATACGATTATTATGTTCCTAAACCGGAACAGGTCGAATCAATTAGATCCGATCTTCAATCTTGCCTCAATATCTCGATAGGTTTTCGCTTGCGCAATGTATTTTATTGATGGACTACTAGCACATCTTTCTCAAGCAACTTGTAGCACTTTGTCGGACACTTCTGGACACATATGCCGCAAGAGTTGCACTTGGCATAATCTGTCACGGGAATGCCATTCACCATCGAAATTGCGCCTTCCGGACAAGAACGAACACATAGATCGCACTTGATGCATCCGACCTTGCAGTTCTTGAGTACGGTCTGCTTGAGCACTGTCCTATTCGAGCAGAGCACCACGGAACCGACCTTTGTAAGCGGTATGAGCGTCAATATTTTCTGTGGACACTCCTCTACACATAGGCCGCAGCCGGTGCAATTGTCATAATCGATATGAGGAAGCCCATCTTTTCCCATCTCGATGGCATCGAACTTACAGACGAGCGTACAGTCACCAAATCCCTGGCATCCCCAGCTACAGGCCTTAATACCGCCCGTGGATAGCTTGGCAGCCCTACAGGTGGGAATACCGCTGTATTCGCCCTTGTTTACTGTTTTATCGATCGCGCCTTGGCACAATAGAACAGCTACCTTCTCTTCGACCGTTCCTGCCTCGATGCCCATAATTTTCGAAAGCACTTCAGCAGTGGCTGATCCACCGACAGAACACCTGGTTGTGGGGGCGCGACCAGTTGCCACCGCCTCGGAATAACCATCACAACCTGGATAGCCACATGCCCCGCAGTTTGCCCCGGGCAAAGCCTGTCTTACCTCGCTGATCTTTGGATCTAGTTCGATCTTGAATTTTTCATTAAAGAAGCCTAATGCCACTCCAAGGATAAAGGCGAGCGCTGCAGAAAATCCTATTGTCAATAAAATTGTGGTAAGCATCTCGATATCCTCTTATTTTATGAGCCCTGCGAAACCCATAAACGCTATTCCAATCAAGGACGTTGCCATAAAAAGTATCGGCGTTCCTTGTAAAAACTTCGGTACAGGGCTCGTCTTCATTCGATCCCTTATGCCAGCAAGGAGAATCATCGCCAAGAGATAACCGAGCGAGACGCCAATTGCGTACACAATTGATTGGATAAAGTTGTAATTATTCGTGATATTCTCGAAAGTAACCGCGCAAATAGCACAATTCGTTGTTATAAGTGGCAAATAGATACCCATTGCTGCGTACAAACCGGGAATGTTCTTCTTAAGATAGAATTCGACGAGCTGAACCAGGCTTGCAATGACAAGAATGAATACCAGAATCTGAAGAAAAGCCAAATCAAGCGGCAGAAGAATATAGTGGTAAATAGGCCATGTCGCTGCTGTAGCGAGCACTGTTACAAAGGTTACTGCATAACCCATTCCCATGGATTGCCCCAGATCGCTTGTCATTCCTATATATGAACAGAGTGCAATAAAGCGCATTACCACGATATTGTTTACCAACATCGACAAAAGGAGAATTTTGCCAAGATCCATTATGCAGCCTCCTTCTTAGAAACCAATTCTTTTCTTCTCGCAGCTGCCTCCATCTTCTTCTTGAGCCATATATTTAAGGAAATAAACAGACTGAAAACAAAGAAACCTCCTGGTGGCAAAATAAAGAAGAGAATCGGTTCATAGGAGGCAGGCATGACCTGAATACCGGCAAACGTCCCATTCCCAAGCAGCTCTCTTATTGCAGCAAGACCAACAAGAACCCAGGTATAACCGAGGCCCATTCCCAGCGCGTCTGCAATCACCGATAATAAATCTTGCTTAGATGCAAAGGCTTCGACACGCCCCATTATTATGCAGTTGACGACGATCAATGGGATGAAAACACCCATGCTCTTCGAAAGATCGGGAAAGTAGGCTTTCATCACTAAGTCAACGATCGTTGTAAATGCTGCAATGACTATGATAAAAATCGGGATTCGAATCATAGATGGAATCAGCTTGCGAAATAGAGAGATTATTATCTCCGAAAACAGAAGCACAAAAGTCATGGCCAAGCCCATGCCAATACCGTTCGAGACATTAGTCGTCACCGCAATGGCAGAACATAGACCGATCATCAGCATCAATAGAGGATTATCAAAAATGATCCCTTGTTTGAAAATAGAATACAGCTTCTTCATTCTCACTTGCCTCCTGCTTGGGGCGGGATTTTCTCTTTAGATTTTCCTTCGGATGAGCCTATGGGAAATCCTGTGGAAGCCGTAGGAGGTGCCACTATAGATGTTTCGCCATTTGGCTTTTCGACTTCCATCGAGGCCATCATCACCTTCTGATCCATATAGGCTATTGCGGCATCGCCAGCGGTCTTGATGATCTTGGCAAGAGACTTCGATGTTATTGTCGCTGCCGTAATCGCCTCAACATCCTTCTTCACCTCGAAGGGATCCGTAAGAAACTTTCCTTCGAATTGGCCTAAGAACGTCACCTTTTTGATTTTATCCACATAATAAGTCGGATTAGATGCATTCATTCCAAGGCCCGGCGTATCATTGAGCGCTACAATCCTTACTCCTGCTATGCTACGATGCAAATCAATTCCAACAAGCAGGGTTGCATTGCCTCCATAGCTTGGTCCGGAGGCTTTTATAGCCAATCCCAGCGGAACCGCATCGCTCTTTACCTCATATACTGCTTCAAATTTGATATTCGGCTCTGGACTTGTAAGATCTTCGACCAGCTCGAAGGTACTTGCTTGTGGAAAGATCTCCTTAAGGGAGGTCTGCAGTTGAATTTCGCTTTGTCTTTCGATGCTATCCTTGGTAAAGGCGTAGACAATGGCAAGACTTGCACAGGCAATCGAGGCATATAGCATAAGGATGACGCCAAGTTTTGTCTTTTTCATTTTCTAGCCTCCTTGGAAGGCTTAACAGGCTTTGAAGGATGCGCAAAGCCATATTTTTTAGTTCGCAGCTTATTTAAAAATGGCGTCAAAATATTCATAATCAATATCGCATAGGTCACTCCCTCAGGATATCCGCCGAATTTTCTTATAAGAACAGCGATCAGGCCAATACCAATACCATATATGGCCTGACCCTTCTCCGTCATTGGCCTTGTAGAATAATCCGTCGCCATAAAGAATGCGCCAAATGCTATGCCACCTGTCAACAAGCTCAGCAATGGATCCATTCCTAAAAGCCAAGAGAACACAAATGTGGATGCTAACACGGATACCGGCACTATCCACTGAATGACTCCGATGGCAAGAAGAAAAAGCCCGCCCAAGAGCACAAGCAAAATCGAGCTCTCTCCGATGGAGCCGGGGCGGTATCCCATAAACAGTTGGCGATAGAATGCCCCGATATCGCTCGCTCCGAAATACTTGGCTACATCAGCTAATGAATTGCCCTGCTTGATTAGATTTAGCGGTGTAGCCGCACTGACTGCGTCTGCGGGCAACGCAAGGCCTTTCGGCATGTTCCAGCTAGTAATCGCCGCAGGGAAGCTCATGAGTAGAAAAGCGCGGCCAATCAGTGCGGGATTTAAGGGATTTGCGCCCAATCCACCAAAAAACTCTTTTGCAACCACAATGGCAAAGGCAGCACCCAGCGCAACCATCCAGAGCGGAGTACCTGGAGGCAGAACCAGCGCAAGTAGAAACCCGCTTACAACAGCCGAAAAATCACCAATCGTGGTGCTGGCTCTTATTAGCTTTCGAAATAAGAATTCCGATAACACGGCCGATGTAATCGAAGTCACAATGACTCCAAGCGCAGCCAGGCCATAGAGATAAACACCATAGGCCGCGGCTGGCACCAACGCTATTACGACGGAGATCATAATGCGCGGAGTATCGACCTGCGAGAAGGTATGGGGGCTCGAAGATAGGATAATTTTCTTATCTGACATTCTGTGCCTCCTTCTGTTTCAGCGCACGAAGTACCTGTTTCCCAATCCTGAAGCGCTGGACAAGATAACGACGAGCTGGGCACACAAATGAGCAGGCGCCACATTCGATGCAATCTTGAAGGCCAATCTTTTCAGCTTCGCTATAATTGCCGCTTTCGATCGCAATAGCAAGTAAAGCAGGACTAATCCTCATAGGGCATGCTCTAATACAACGACCACAACGAATACAGGTTTTTTCCTCGAACTGCAATGCTTCTTCGACACTCATGAGAACCACGCCCGAAGTGTTCTTTTGTACCGGTATTTCGCTGCTCGGTACAGCCACACCCATCATTGGTCCGCCAAAGATCACTTTGGAAAGCGATTCCTCATCGATATCGATTATTCCGGTTTTAGCAAGGTCTGCCACCACGGTTCCAACGGGTACTACAAGGTTCTTTGGGGTCCTGCACGCTCCTCCGGTCACGGTAAATCCTCGCTCTATAAGTGGCTTGCCTTCCCTAAACGCATCTGCAATTGCACACAATGTCCCAACATTAGATACCACACAGCCAACATCCATAGGGAGACCTCCGGACGGTACCTGTCTGCCTGTGATTGCTGTGATAAGCATTTTTTCGCCGCCCTGTGGATATTTTGTCTTAAGGACTTGTATACCGATTTTCATTCCGGCCTTGACCTGCGGATTCTCTTGGATGGCTTTCTCTACCAGTGGAAGCGTATGTTTCTTATTTTCTTCTATTGCTACGACACCTTCGGCTGCATTTATGATTTTCATCACTATCGAAAGACCATCGATGATTTTATCCGGCATCTCCAAGAGAGTACGTTCGTCAATTGTCAAATAAGGCTCACATTCCGCTGCATTTGCAATGACCACAGAGATTGGCTTTGTAGGAGCGAGCTTTACATGAGCCGGAAAGCCTGCGCCTCCCATACCAATGATTCCTGCTTCGCGAATGCGCGAGAGCGCCTCTTCCTTACTGCATGCGAAGGGATCGAGCGGAGGCATGAATTCCCTATCGGATTCTCCTGCTGGTGAATCCTTTGGCTCAATTATGATACATAGACCATCTGCATTGTTAGATTGCATTCGCGGCTCGATTTTCTTTACCACGCCTGCTATCGATGCATGGAGAGGTACGGTCATGCGACCTTCCGCATCTGCTATCTTCTGCCCAACCCTCACAAAATCTCCCACCTTGACTAGTGGTTGAATTGGGGCACCAAAATGCTGATTGACAGGAATCACAACCTGCGGCACCGAATTAACCTTCTCGATTGGCGCATGCTGCGAGCGATCCTTTCTCTCGGACGGATGTGCCCCGCCCCTGAATGTCCTGATTGACATAGTGGAAAGGTCTCCTTTGAAGATTTGCTTTGACCTCGCGAAGAATCCAATCGTCTTCGCATTCAATGTAAAATGATAGAAAATTATAACAAAATCGAGCTATATTAGCACCAGTTTTCAATTGTGGTCAAGGCAAAAAGAGCATAAGTATTCGCTATACAATAAAAAGATAAAAAATTATTTAATATTGGTCCGAAAAATTGAGATGAAACATGACAACGAAATATCTCGGCAAAAAAAGATAGCGCCGCCATGCTGTGCTGCGGCGCCTTATTCGTATCAGCCAGATTGTTATGCCAGATCCACGGAATGCTTACTAATTTCTTCCCTTTAGCATTACGCGTACCTGCTTCATAAGGCCATCTCCTTCGCTCTTCGTCTCTATATCGACGATATCATTGAGGGTTGTATGGATAATTCGACGCTCGAAGGGATTCATAGGCTCAAGCAAGATGGAATGCCCAGTACTGCGCACTTCCTCTGCGGTTTTGTAGGCGACTCTGACTAAGGCCTCTTCACGCCTCAAGCGGTAATTCTCGGAATCGAGCACGATCTTGGTGTCGCTATGCCCAAGATTGCCAGCATAGACGTTTGCTAAAAGCTGCAGCGAATCGATGTTCCTGCCTTTTTTTCCTATCAGAATCGAGGCAGCCTCGGTATCTATGCGCAAGCCAAGTTTGTTAGGTTCCCTAAATGCCACGGAGACTTGAGCACTATATCCCATCAAGCTAATTACCTCACTCGTCCACTCAATAATCTTGTTCTCGAAATCCTCCATTGGAAGGGGCTCTATATGCCTCTCATCCCGGGCTTCTTCTCTTTCCCCGAATTTATTGTGCTCATTGGATTCTTTTTCTCGATTATCCTCAGAGGTTGCTTCTTTGGTATGAACCCGTATGCGCACCTTTCCTTTTTTGAATAAGCCACCACTTTGGTTTTCGATGATCTCCACATCGAATGAACTTGTATCCAGGCCGAGCTCCTGAGTGGCTAGTTCCATAGCCTCGCGCTCGGTCTTTCCTTCAAACTCATATATCATTTGGATCGCTCCTGATTGAAAGATTCAATGGTTTATTTTTTGGCCTTGTTTTTTCTTGGTGCCGAGGATCTGTCGGAACCTGAGGTGCGGCCTTGATCTTTCTTCTTTGTATAAGCAGAACCGCTTGCTTTTTCTGCCTCGCCAGCCTGCTTTTCCAGCCAATTCGTCACTCTCTCAGAAAAACCCTCTTTTGCCGGCACTCTACCAACGGTCTTCGCTTTTGTATCTACCGCTGAGCTCTTTCCTGTCGCTAATCTTGGACCAGCATTCGCTGCTCCAGCGGCTGGCGTTCCTTCGGCCGCCTGTGCTGCTGCACCAGCCATCTTGCGTTTTTTCATCAAATTATTGATTAGGATCTGTTGAGCAATGGTCAGAATATTGTTTGTAATCCAATAAATCAGAAGGCCAGCGGGCACATCGTAGAGAATGAAAAAGAACATTATAGGCATGCCATACATCATCAACTTCATCTGATTAGCCTGCGGATTGTTGCCTTGGGTGCTTTGAGGGGCCTGGGTAAACTTGCCATACATTAATTGGCTAAATAGGTATATGATGGGCAGTGCCCTTAAATCGTTCCATCCAAGAAGAGGAATTCGGAAATTGCCAAAGTTTACAAGGCTCTCAGGCAGGGACAGATCATTGATCCAGCCTGGTATGAACATTGCTCCCCTGAGCTCGAAGTGATTGTTGAAAAGATTGTACATTGCAATGAATAAGGGGAATTGAATGAGCATTGGCAGACATCCAGACATTGGATTGTAGTGTTCCCTCTTATATAGCTCGGCCATTTCCTGATTGAGCTTCTGTGGATTGTTCTTATACTTGGCCTGCAATTCTTGCATCTTGGGCTGGAGTTCCGACATTCTCGCCGTAGCGAGCGACCCTTTCTTTGTAAGTGGGTAGAATAGCAGCTTTATCAGCACGGTAACGAGAATGATGGCTATACCATAATTAGGAATTAGGCGATAAAAAACATTGAGCAGAAATTTCAATATGGTTTCCAACCATCCAAGAATGCCCGAGCCTTCCATGGCGTCTTCCAAATTTAGGTTGGAAAGACCAAATCCGTTTTTGTCCGCATACTCATATTTTCCCAACTCCGCGGATGTCTTGGGTCCAAAATAGAAATAGTAAGTATCGGTAGTTGAGGAACCAGAGAAGGTGCTTCTCAAAAGCCCCAGACTATTGGTCTGGTTAATAAGCGGATCCTGGGCGGTTGCTATTTCGTAAGCCGATATTGGTGCTTGTGGAATAGCGATAAATGTAAAATATTTTCCGGACAAGGCTACCCAGCTTGCGTTTGGCGCTATGGTGTCTGAGGTATTGGCCTTGAGATTCTGATTCTTTTTCTTGCCATCGATTTCTGCGATGTATTTTCGGTAATCGGCATTCTTGGGCATCTGATCGAAGCGCGGACCAATCTGTGGTCCAAGGTCGATCCTATAAGCAACTCCATTTGTTCCCAGAAAAATGGGTTTGCCTTCGGGCTGTTCGATGCTAATTGCGAGCCCAAATAGATATTCTCCATCGCGGAATGAAAAGACCTTCTTGAATATAAAGGGGACCTTTTCGTCGCTTCCTGCCATCTTTGCCTCGAACATCCTCGAGAAGGCAATTGTCTTTTTACTATCATCGAGATACTGGGCGTTCATAAGCTCGCGCATTGGCGCGGAAGATTGACCAAAGGAGACAGAAAGCCCGTCCGCACCCTGTGAGCCGGCCACAACCATGTCCACTCCGCCTCTGGAGTCCCTTAAATCCTTATGCTTTTTGAGGGTTAAAGAGACAAGCTCTCCACCCGCGTTGGTAAATGTCGCTCTAACTACATCGGTCTCTATAATATGGTGCTCTTCGGCAGCCGGAATAGGTATAATATCGGCTGTAGGGCTGCTGCCAGAAGATATAGGTATGATAGATGGCAGCGCTTTTGCGGGAGATGCTGAGCTCGGCTCTTGCTGAATTGCTTGCTCGTTCGCTCCTGCCTGGTCAGAACCCTGTGTCGTTTGTTGCTGTGTGGCGGGAGGAAAAAGTACACTCTGTACAATAAACCCAACGCTCACGATTACCGTGGATAGAATCACGGCTAAAATCATGCGCTTGCGTTCTTCTTTCGAGGTTGTTTGTTGTTCGTAAATCTCATTCATGGTACTGGATCATAGCCTCCTGGATTTCCTGGATGACAGCGGATTATTCTTTTGAAAGCTAGCAAGAGCCCTTTCAGGGGTCCATATTTACGGATCGCGGCGTACGAATAAGAAGAACATGTAGGGTAAAAGCGACATGATGGTTGAAAAAGAGGTGATATTAGGAACTGGTATAAGCGAATTGCTATCAATAGAGGAATAGATAATATTTCTTTGATGATATTCATAACAACAAATCCGCCTTGCGAAGCAAATACTGCATTGCGCTATAATATTCAGCAAATGTTTCAAACCCTGGATAGAGCACGAATACAATATCATACCCCGGCTTGATAGAATTACGAATATGTCGCCAGGCTTCTCTGGCAAGCCTTTTAGCTCTATTTCGTGCTACGGCGCCGGAAAAAGCTCGCACTGCAATAAATGCCACTCGACTTTCCTGCCCTTCTTTTAGAAGGATATGCATTCTCATGCCTTTGCAGGAAAACCGTGCTCCTTTCTCAAAAATCAGATCGATTTCCCTGGTTTTCCTCACCCGAAGGCTCTTCGGAAAGCTCCGATCCTGCCGTGTCTCCAGAAATCCGTCTCGGGTGTTTTCAGTATTTCTTCTTCTCATCTGAGACAGAGAGCTTTATCCTACCTTTTGCTCTTCTTCTGCTAAGAATCTTGCGGCCGTCTTTAGTCTTCATTCTAGCACGAAAACCGAATTTTCTATTGCGTTTAACTCGGCTCGGCTGATAGGTGCGTTTCATGGTCTATTCTCCTTGCATAAACGGTTGCAAGAGCTCTTCCCAAGATTTCTCTTCCAGGATCTCTCGCCACAACCGGAAAATTGTACAATCAAGCGCTGGAGTATAGACTGCAAAAGAGCCTTTGGTCAACCGCCTTTCGGCTGCTTAGGGCGTGGGCTCTGCCCTGGGCGAAGCCTCTTTGGTGTCTTCTATCATAAATGCGAGGCCGTTTATCTCCAATTCAGGATAGCTCTTTGATATTCGCGCCAAAATCCTCTCCTGGTTCAGCTGTAGAAGCTGAATCCAGCCAGAATGGTCGGCAGAAATGATGAGAGAGTGATGAACTATTCCTTTAGGCCTCGAATGATCCGCAAGCCGCTCGCCAACTATTTTTTTCCATGTCGACCGAAAAGCTCCGAATTGTGTGGCAGCCTCGAACATATTGTCATCGAAAAAACGGGAAAGAATCTCAGATGCTTTCTTCACGCGAAAATCTTCCATGGCTTACCTTGTAAACTATTGTAGTCCAATTTGCATATTCTCGCCATGGTTCTTCGGGCAAAAAGGTGAAAACCGATTGGGCACCAATTTCCTTTTCTGGCAGAAGCGAAAAAAACCTTCGCCGCTTTGCCACATCGAGCTCCAAAAGTACATCATCTACCAGCAATACCGGAAATCTCGGTTTTCCGCCTTGAGACAGTTCCGAAAAAAGGTAGACTTGTACTACGCGCAAGATAAGAGAGGCAAGTCGAAGTTGACCTGTCGACGCAAAGGCAGAAAAATCCCGGCCTTCCATGGTGAATACCCATCTATCGCGGTGTGGTCCGGACAATGTCGTGCCAGCCTCGATATCTTTCTGGCGTCGATGTGCTAGAGTCTCAACAATCTCGGATATAGATGCTTCCTCGGGCCAGTTTGGTCTGTACTGGATAGAAACCTCTGTCCCCAGTTGGGAGACTTGCTCATATCTCTCTGGAAAACGATCCTCGAAAAGGCGTGAAAGTTCTTTGCGGTAAAACATAAGCTCAGAACCATATCGAGCGAGCTGTTCATCGAGAGTATCCAGGACACCAAAGGTATCGGTTTTCAAAGCTATGTTGCGGTGCTTCAGCAATCGTCTGTAAGAACGGAGCAAATCGATGTATTCGAGCCAAAGCATTCCAGCGCACTGATCGAAAAAAAATCTCCGTTCCTCAGGCGCTCCGGAAGCAAAGGCCAAATCTTCGTGACAGAACACAACAGAAGGATTGTGAGCGACAAGCTCTTTCCTGTCCAAGAGTCGCTTTTGGTTGAGCAATATTTCCTTGCGGCCTTCTGGAAGATACCTGAGCGATATTTGATCGCGTACTATGTATCCTGGCTCGCTCCATTCAGCTCGCAGGAGAAAATCTGATCTTTCGTGCATTATAAGGTCTCTGTCTTGATGAGTTCGGAAGGAATTGCCATAGCTCAGACAGTATAAAGCTTCAAGAAAGTTCGTTTTTCCTTGACCATTTTCTCCAAGAAGAAAGATATTGCCAGTGCCCAACTCGAGCTCTGCTTCTTCTATGTTCCTGAATTGGGCAATTCGTATGTGCTCGAACGCCATTTATGGCTGCTGTATAGGCATCATGACATGGAAATAGTTCGAGGCTGGCTCTGGTCTGAGAGTGATCGCTCTAGATGGATCGCTGAACTCAATAGTGATATTTTCGCTGTCCATCACCTTAAGCGGATCTTCTAAATACCTCAAGTTCAGGAAGATTACCACGTCATCGCCATCGTATTCACAAGACAGTTCTTCGCGAGCTGCGCCGAGCTCTGTCTCTTCGGACTTAATAACCAGGCCTCGTCTGGAAATATCAAAGATAACCTTATTTGATCTCTCCACGAATAGAGAGACACGCCTAAGGGCAGATAGCAATTCATCTTTTGACACGCTAAACTTTTGGCGCTGATTTTGCGGAATAACTTTTTGATAATTCGGAAATCTGCCTTCGATTAGATAGCTTGTCAACTGGTAATTCCCAAAACGGAAGAAAATATTCTTCTCGCTTATAGCCATATATATTTGGCCTTCATCAGAAGCACGCTTTAGAATTACGGACAACACCTTCGGCGGAATTATCGCGGGGCGAAAATCAGGAATATTCCCTTCCTCTATAGACATATAGGCGAGTCTACGACCATCTGTGGCTACCATAACTAATTCGTTTTCGGGAAGTTTTTCTATGAAAACTCCGTTCATAAAGAACCTCGTTTCATCATTAGAAACAGAAAAAATGGTCTGACTGATCATCTTACGCAAGTCTCTAGCTCTCAACGGAAAATACTGATTGTCTTCAATATCTGGGATAACCGGATATTTATCCCCAGCTATTGTCTTTAGCTGAAATCGCACATTCTTGGAGAGCGTCTTAATCTCAATTACCGAATCATGCTGTTCTAGAATCATGTCTCCTTCTGGAATCGAATTGGTGATTGCCAGTAGTTTGTCACAGAATACCGTAATTGCTCCCGGTTCGCTGTCTGAAACAGGAATCTCAGTCTCAAAGCCAACTTTAGCGTCCGTGGCTTTTATGATAAGTCTAGAATCAATAACTTCGAGATAGACATTGGACATAATAGAAAATGCATTTTTTGAAGCTATAATGTCCTGTGCGATTGCTATCTCTTTTGCAAAGGTATCTCGATCGCATACAAATCTCATGTGGCTTTTCCTCCATTCAGAAGTTTTATATTAGCAGCTCATAAAGGAAAAATAAACAGCATGTTTTAGAATGATAAACACTCCACAATTTGTTTGGGACTATTATTACTAATTCTATTTATATATTAAATAGTAATAGTAGTAGTAAGCGCGGTGAATATGTTGATAACTACTGTATCTATTTTATAAATATAGAGTTAGGTATGTGCAAAACTTGTGGCAAAGTATTGATAGTAATTCACTTTTTCCACAGATTAGATTCTTCTTCATCAGATTTGTTGAGTTTTCCACAGGTTTGTAACAGGATAAGAACCTCATTAAGAATCTCATAGAGATGATTTTTCTTTGCATTCCTTGATAAGGTGATTTACCAAGGATGAGAAAGAAGCGTCGAATTTGATAAGATCCTCGATTTTTTGACATGAATGCATAACTGTCGTGTGATCTCGACCATTGAATTCGGAGCCTATCTCGGTTGTGGAGTAATCTGTTGTTTCTCGTATTATGTACATTGCAATCTGTCTGGCTAGTGCGATGTTTTTGCTTCTTTTTTTTCCTTTGAGGTCGGAAATGGAGAGCTTATAGTAGTCGGCCACAGTCTTTATTATTGAAGATACTTCAATTGCGGAAGGCATGAATGAATTTGTGAGCTGCTTAATTACATTTTGTGCGATTTCGAAGGTTGGCTCAACCTTTATGAGTTCTGCGTAGGCAATGATCTGATTTATACATGAATCTAGATCGCGCACATTGGTTTCTATGCTCTTTGCTATGAGATTGATGACATCTTCGCCAAAATGTCGTTTATAGAGTTCGAGCTTTTTTCTTACAATAGCGGCTCGCGTTTCGAAACTGGGGGTAGTTAGGTCGGTCTTTAGTCCCATCATGAATCTGCTCTTTAGGCGTTCAGAAAAGTCCTTTAATTCTGCGGCTGGGCGATCGCACGTGAAAACCAGCTGCTTATTCGCATCATAGAGGGCATTGAAGGTATGGAAGAGTTCTTCTTGGACTCCGTGTTTGCTTTGGAAGAAGTGGATATCATCGATTAGCAAGACATCGACATTGCGATACTTATTCTTGAAGTCGTTGGTTGTGCGATCATGTATGGTCTTTATAAACTCGTTGGTGAACTCCTCGGCTGTAACGCAAATGATCCGGAAATCGGCATGTCTATCGACGATCCGGTTTCCAATGGCATGCATCAGGTGTGTTTTACCAAGGCCAACTCCCCCATAAATGAGAAGAGGGTTGTAAGAAGACCCTGGCTTATCTGCAATTGCGATTGCTGCATTGAAAGCGAAATTGTTGTTCTCTCCAACAACGAAACTCTCAAAGGTATATCGAGACTGAAGATTGCTGGGGCGAGCGCTCCGAGAGATTCCAGGCTGTGCCTCAATTACTTTTTCTGCACCTATATTGTTTTTTGCTTTCCGAGGGGAGACCTGAGGGGCAATGTGATGATCGATAGTTTTAGACTGCGCCTCTACGGACAATTCTACAGGCATTCCCAGAAGGGATGAAATAATCTCCCTCATGAATTGGCTGTATTTTCGGACAAATTGATCTCTAAGGAAGGTATTGTTTGCTTGAAGCAGGATGGTTCCATTTTCGTATCCGATATATGATAGTCTAAACCACATGATGAATTCGGACTCCGGAACCTGCGACTTGGCGATTTCAAGAGCTTTTTGCCAGATTGTACCATTATCATCGCTCATGTGTCGAAATCTCCAAGACATCATTGCACATTTCCACAAGTTTTCCACAAGAAGCCATAGATTTTTTGTATACCAAAGCACCGGAGAGTGCAAGATACCGAGAGGGCAAAGCTCGATATTTTTTGACTATTTGTTTAGGAAACACGGGAAATGCGGCCTATTATAGGGCTATTTATTTATTGAATTTTTTAGGAACCGGTTATTTTGAAGGATTCTCTTGTAAGCTAAAGAAATTATATCACAAATACACAGGCTAACCACAAAGAGATAACAAGTTATGCACAGGTTTTCCACAAATGCAGAAGAGCTAGCTTTTGACGACCTTTTGCTGTTGAGCTTTACTCAATTCTCTCTATTTGGTATGATAAGAAATGAGATTTATCGCAAATCTTACCCCTATTTTCTGCAATTCAATTCAGGATAACCATGGAATCTAAGACTAGCAGTTATTCCGCAAATACCATTCAAGTGCTCAAAGGGTTGGAAGCGGTCCGCAAGAGGCCGGGTATGTATATAGGTACTACGGGCTCTGAAGGTCTCCATCATCTGGTATATGAGGTCGTCGATAATTCGATTGACGAAGCCCTGGCAGGCTTCTGCAAGAAGATCGTCGTGGCGCTAGAGAGACAGGATATTATCCGGGTAGAAGATGATGGCCGGGGCATTCCGGTAGATATTCATCCTACCGAAGGCATTTCCGCCCTCGAGCTTGTTATGACTCGTCTACATGCTGGCGGAAAATTCGATAAGAAGAATTACAAGGTTTCAGGTGGGCTTCATGGCGTAGGAGTCTCTGTGGTCAATGCACTGTCAGCCTGGCTCGAGGTATACGTGCACAACGATGGAAAGGTATTCTATCAGAGATATGTGCGCGGCATAGCGGAAAAACCGGTTGCATTTATTGGCGATACAGACAGAACAGGCACCATAGTGCGGTTTCAGGCTGATCCGGATATATTCGAAGAGACAGTCTACTCATTTGATGTGCTAAGCAATCGCTTACGAGAACTTGCCTTCCTGAATAAGGGCATAAAGATATCCCTTATAGATGAAAGGCTTTCTCAGCCCAAACGAATCGAATTCCACTTCGAAGGAGGCCTTCAAGAGTTCGTAGAATATCTCAATAAAAACAAGACCGTAATACATAAAGATGTGATTTATTTCCTGGGTACTCGCGATGAAGTCGAGATAGAAATTGGCATGCAGTATAACGATGGCTACAACGAGACGATGTTCACTTATGTCAACGGCATAAACACAAAGGAAGGCGGTACCCATCTTATTGGATTTAGGAATGCTTTAACAAAAGTCGTCAACGATTTCTTTAAGAAGTCTAAGTATAGTAAGAAAATAGAGGAAACTCTTTCTGGCGATGATGTGCGAGAAGGCCTTACCGCTGTTCTATCGATAAAAGTGTTAGAGCCCCAATTCGAAGGCCAAACCAAAGGTAAGCTAGGCAATACCGAAGTCAAGGGCATTGTGGAAGGCTTTTTCTCTGAACAGCTCGATCTTTACTTTCAGAAGAATCCAGAGGTCATAGACATTATCCTTGGAAAGTGCGCTACGGCAGCAAGGGCTCGCATAGCAGCAAGACAAGCCCGGGAACTAACCAGGCGGAAAAGCCTTTTAGAAGCATCCAGCCTGCCAGGCAAACTCGCGGATTGTCAGGAAAAGGATCCATCGAAATGCGAATTATTCATTGTAGAGGGCGATTCTGCCGGTGGATCTGCAAAGATGGGCAGGGACAGGTTATTTCAAGCCATTCTGCCTCTATGGGGCAAGATGCTTAATGTGGAAAAGGCCCGCCTTGACAAGGTTATTGGCAACGACAAACTACAACCAATAATTGCGAGTCTTGGCACTGGCATAGGAGAAGATTTCGATATTTCGAAACTTCGTTACCATAAAGTGATAATAATGGCAGATGCAGATGTAGACGGCTCTCATATAAGGACCTTGCTTCTCACTTTCTTCTATCGCTACATGACAGAGCTTATAGAGAGGGGCCATGTCTACCTTGCAATGCCTCCTTTATACCGCATAAATTACGACAAGGAAATACATTATGCTTATAGCGATGAGGACAAGGATAAGCTTTTATTGCAGTCGAATAAAGACCCTTCAAAAATTTCGGTGCAGCGATATAAGGGCTTGGGTGAAATGAATCCCGAACAGCTTTGGGAGACCACCATGGACCCCAGCAGAAGAATCATCAAGCGGATTACCATGGAAGATGCAATCCTTGCAGAAGAGATGTTTGTGACCCTTATGGGCGAACAAGTGGAACCAAGGCGCCGTTTCATCGAGGAAAACGCGCTCGAGGTATCGAATCTAGATGTGTAAAGGCAAATTAGAATAAAGGCAAATTAGAATGGCGGAATCAAGCAATATCATTCCTGTTCCCATAGAAGAAGAAGTCAAGAGTTCTTATCTCAACTATGCGATGTCTGTAATCGTCTCGCGCGCGTTGCCGGATGTTCGAGATGGACTCAAGCCTGTGCATCGTCGGCTTTTGTATGCTATGGATGAACTTGGACTTCGCAGCAACGCGACAACCAAGAAAAGTGCTCGCATTACAGGCGATGCAATGGGTAAATACCATCCGCATGGAGATCAGTCGCTCTACGATGCGCT
>JAAYWE010000201.1 GCA_012516755.1 Treponema sp. | reverse complement strand
GCACTTATCGTAAATCCGGATAGAAGGTTCGATGCTGTGCCAGGTAGTTGCGAAGACTAAGACTCCGAGTATATCCTATAGACTCTGATGGATTCCAAAACTGAACAGAACATCGGCTTAAGCCTTGGCAAGACCCATTATGTGCAGCCTCGCTGGCGATCTATGCTTGCAGAGGATATATACCGCCATTATAAGAATGAGGAAAAAGACAGCTATGTTCGCGCTTTGGCGAAACTTCAAGAAGAGGATGAAGAGATTCTCTTGCCGCCCGAGCGAGGACCCATAGTCTTCCGCGATGGAGTATTTCAGATCGACATGAGCCGCATAGAAGAGAAGGGCGATATAGATCTCGAGCTGAAAAAATTAATCGATACTATTATGAAACCTTGAAGAGGGCATGTTAGGAATGTGTCTTTGATGTCAATGCAGGGCGAAATGCGAGCGAAATGCAGATTGAAATGCGGGCGAAATACAGATTGAAATGCGCGCGAAATACAAGGCGAAATGCGCAAAAAGCTCTCCATGCGGCCAATGCAGCATATAAGACAAAAGACAACTGAGGGACAAGGTTTATGATCAAGAGCTTTTCATGGAATGTGAATGGTCTCCGCGCTTGCGCTGAAAAGGGCTTTATAGACTGGGTAGAGATGACTGCTGCGGATTTTATCTGTATACAGGAGATTAAATTACAGGAGCCGCAACTTACTGATGAGCTTCGCCATCCCATGGCATTCAATGGGAAGCGATATGATAGTTATTGGGCTTTCTCGGAGAAGAAGGGTTATTCTGGAACAGGTCTCTATGTGCTTCGCGAGCCGGTTTCAGTGACCGGCCTGGGTATCTCCGAATTCGATTCTGAGGGCAGAACTGTCATTGCCGATTACGGTGGATTTCTCATTATAAGTGCTTATTTCCCCAACAGTCAGGAAGCAGGCATGCGGCTCGACTATAAGCTCCGTTTCTGTGACGCAATCCTTGAGCTATGCAATTTCGAGCGTTCAAAAGGCAAGCATGTTATAGTTGCGGGTGATTTTAATATAGCCCATAAACCTATCGATCTGGCCCGACCTGAGCAAAACGAAGGCAATGCTGGATATTTGCCCGAAGAGCGTGCCTGGATGGACAAGTTCATCTCTATAGGCTACATCGATACATTCCGATGGTTCTGCAAGGAGCCGGGGAGATATACCTGGTGGAGTTATCGCTCCCCAAAGGCTAGAGAGAAGAATATCGGGTGGCGCCTGGATTACCACTGTGTCGATCCGGAATTCTCGTCAGCTTTGCTTGCGGCTGATATACATGCCGAAATCATGGGATCCGACCATTGCCCAGTGTCTCTTTTTCTCGATCTGTGATAGCATCGAATTAAATAAAAAATGACCGGCTCGAAGTCGGCTTCCTGTTTTTTGTTCTTCTGGAGGGTTTGGCATGCGTGTTCGATACAATGCGCCGGTTACGCTTACCTTTACTTTATGTGCAGCTATTGTGCTCATATTGAGCCAGACTATTATGCCTGCGATTCTCCCTTCGATTTTTTCTACCCCCACACCATTTAGAAGCAATGAATTCATGGATTATATCAAGCTTTTCACGCATGTACTTGGGCATGCGAATATTCAACACTTTATTAGCAACTTTACGATGATCTTGCTTCTGGGACCTATTTTGGAGAGCGCATATGGTTCGGGTTTTTTGCTAATAAGCATACTCATCACAGCGCTTGTAACAGGGCTTTCAAATGCTTTTCTTTTCCCGAATGTGGTGCTTCTTGGCGCTTCAGGAGTGGTGTTCATGATGATCATGCTTTCGTCTATCACCAATTTCTCAAAAGGTGAGGTGCCACTTACATTCATTCTCATCATGATCATATATTTGGGCGGACAGATTTGGGATGCTCTTACAAAACAGGACAATATTTCTCAGTTTTCCCATATAATAGGAGGCCTTGTCGGCAGCTTCCTTGGTTTCTATCATAAGAAGTGAATACAAGAAAATCGAATATGAGGTGTCATTATGTACGGTAAAATAAGAGATGAACTTACGAAGGATCTCGAAGAGCTTCATACAGAAGGTACCTACAAAGATGAACGTGTCATCGTTACGCCGCAAGGCGCAACTATTCGTGTTTCAGATGGTGCGGAAGTGCTGAATTTTTGCGCGAATAACTACCTTGGTCTTGCGAATGACCCGAGCATCCGCGAGGCTGCTGTGAAGGCTATGGAAGAATTTGGCTATGGACTCTCTTCTGTTCGTTTTATCTGTGGAACGCAGGTACAACACAAAAAACTCGAGCGGAGAATAGCAGATTTTCTTGGCATGGAAGATTCAATTCTCTTTTCATCTTGCTTCGATGCGAATGGAGCCGTTTTTGAACCTCTTCTTGATGAGGAATCGGCAATCATAACCGATAGCCTAAATCATGCTTCCATAATCGATGGTGTGCGTCTATGTAAGGCAAAACGCTGGATATACAAGCATGCCGATATGAGAGATATCGAAGAAAGAGATCCTGATACAGGGAAACCTCTAAAAGGGCTCGAACGCTGTCTAAAGGAAGCCCAAGGCAGCCATAGGATAATGATCGCTACCGATGGCGTGTTCTCCATGGATGGCGACATTGCCAATCTGAATGCAATTTGCGATTTGGCAGAGAAATATGGTGCGCTCGTGATGGTGGATGATTCGCATGCGACTGGTTTCATGGGGGCAACTGGACGTGGCACCTGGGAACAATGTCGAGTCGGTGGTAGGGTAGATATCATTACTACGACCTTCGGGAAAGCACTTGGAGGAGCCTCGGGCGGAGTTATTGCTTCCTGTAAGGAAATTGTCGAATACATGCGACAGAAAGGGCGTCCATATCTTTTCTCGAACACCCTGGCCCCGGCCATTGTAGGTGGTACTCTGCGGGCACTCGATCTTATAACTAGTTCTTCAGAGCTGCGAGATCGCCTCGATTTTAATACCAAGCTATTTCGTAGCCTTATGATAGAAGCAGGTTTCGCTATAAGAGAAGGCGAACACCCAATCTGCCCCGTAATGCTGTACGACGAAAAACTTGCTCATAGAATGGCCGATGAACTTCTTTCCGAAGGCATTTATGTAATAGGCTTTTCTTTTCCTGTTGTACCAAAAGGCAGAGCTAGAATCCGCGTTCAGATGTCGGCAGCTCATACTCAAGAGCAGATCATTAAAGCGGTCGAAGCTTTTAAAAAAGTGGGTAAGGAGCTCGGAGTGATCTGATCTTATGAATGATCTTCTCTATGTTGAAGAGCCTTTGGGTTCTGTGAGGGGCGAGTTATATACCTCCTCTATGTTAAAGATCTCTTGAATTCTATGGCCAGCGGATCATATACTCTTTACCTTTATTCGGATTATTGATATTTTTTATGGAAATCTAAATCGATTTTTTCTCTTAGAGGTGAGCGATATGCCTACATATGAATATGAGTGCAGGGAATGCGGCTATTCATTCGAATCATTTCAATCGATAAACGATGCTCCCCTTGAAACCTGTCCTCTATGCGGAGGAGCGGTAAAAAGGCTCATCTTTGGGGGCAGCGGCATAATATTCAAAGGCCCGGGATTCTATATCACCGACTCTAAGAAGAGCCAATCAGCGGTAACATGCTCGAGCTCTGAGAAGGACTCGTCATTTTCCGAGAACACCAGCTCTTCCGAAAGCACTAAAGATGGAACCAAAGAAACCCCCAAGATTGATCCATCCAAGAAAGCGAGCTAGATAAGTTGCAACAAATGGCTCGGCTGAGCCTAGTCTAATGTTCTTCTGAGATCTTCAAGAGATAAGTCCAACAATTCAGGCCTAGAAATCAAGCGCTGGAATGTAGATGCAGCCTGGGCAAATACAAAGCCATCTGCAATACGTTCATCGAGCGTTATTTTTAAGTCTATATAGCGCTGTCTGGTCCGCATTCCTCCATGCCATAGCTCTTTTGAAAAAGCCTTGCCTATAGCGACAAATATGCTGGCGGTGCCCCACTCATAGAGGTGATGGTAGGGAGCATCGAGACCAAGTGAGCCCAGGTTTGCAAAATAGATGCTTGTATATAGAGGATCCATCCGTAAAAGACTCCAGGGTGCAAGGTTTAGGCTATCTAGCAGTCCATAGATTTTCATCAGTACTGCTTTACCACCAGGAATTTTATGGAAGATATTCGCGAAACGTTCGCCTTCGCCTTCTCCATGAATACGTGCCTCAAGAATTGCATCGCTCACTCTTGCATTGATGCTCGAGACTGAATCCACTGGATCTAGATAAATCTTAGCATTTACTTCGGGAGCCTCGATGGTGAAATCCTGCTTGACAATATAGGAAAAGCAAATATGTTTTCGCTGATAGAGCGCTCGTCTATGGACAAAACGATTGAGCTGCGGGTAAAGAGTGATTGTCCTTAATGCTACGGTCATAATGAGGCCAAAAAGGGTAAAACGATCCTGGTCTTTTTTTGATGTCTGGCTTGTCTTAATTTTCTTAAGGTATGAAAGGGCATTTTCGATATTTATCTCTTTCTCATAATAGACAGCAGATTCATTGCGGCCACGCATCATATATGGCATTAGCGCATTGAGAGCATGTTGGCCAGTTACGCGTATTCCATCACAGCGATCTCGGAACAGCATTGTCATTCAAATATATGAGAAAAGCACACATGAGTAAACTGGAGCAAGTGTCCGGACTGCATCTATCTCGATCGAATATCCTTTCACCAGCTCCAATTATCTTTCAAGGACACCCTTGCGGGATGTTGCTATCAGCGCGTTCGCTAGATAATACATGGGATCTATGAATGGCATATCGAGGTCTTTTTGAGACAGAACAAGAGGCACTTCCGTACAGCCTGCTACAATAGCCTCTGCGCCGTGCTTTTTAAGAAAGCCAACCGCTTCCAGCAAGAGATGCTTTGGCTCTTCGCCTAGATAGCCTGCCTTGATACCGCGCTTACCATAGATTGCCTCCATAACCAAGGAAAGGTGTAGGGCTTCATCAGGCCATATTATATTCTTATCCGGAAAAGCCGTTTCGAAAAGCTTTGCCTGGCGCGTTCCCATCGTGGCAAGAACACCAAGATTTCGAATGGGAGGAGACAATTCCCTAATAGCGAGGCCGGTCTCTTCAAAGGCCGAGAGAAAATGCAGGGTGCAGTTGTGGCGGAGTTGATCCAGAAGTGCATGGGCTGTCATGCAGGGCATCCCTGCAATATCAGCACCTGCGGCGAGCAACCTTCTGGCCGAGGCAAGCATTGCAGGGAGGGGATTTGCGCCTCCCTCGAGAAGATACTTTGTCCTATCGGGAATCGAAGGATCCGAATCCACGATGATATGAATATGATCTTGATCGGAAGTTGCTCTATCGAGCCTAACTAGCATCGAAAAGAAGCTAGCCGTTGCCTCTGGTCCCATTCCACCCAGAATACCGATTGTTGCCTTTTTCATAGCGTATTCATGTTACATAACACAGGGATCTATGTAAATTAGGAGATGCCTATACCAAATACCACTGCAATGAAATTATAGCTTGAAGATTTTTCCCTCTTGCGGTCTGGCGAATTCGGATCCATAATCATATGGCTTTATGAACATCAATAAAGCAAGGAGGTCTGCATGGCTGAACAAAAGAAGAAGGGCGCCTTGGATTGGTACTTTAAGTCCAATCTATTGACGCGAATACTGATCGGCCTGGTGTTGGGAGCTATTGTCGGTATTATTTTGGGATTCTTTCCTTCCTCGGTAAAACCCTATATCGACAATACGAAATTTTTTGGTGACCTGTTTATCAGGTTACTCAAAATGATTATCATGCCTGTAATTCTGTTTTCGCTCATCGCAGGAGCCGCGAGTATCGCACCATCTAAGCTCGGAAGAGTAGGCGTGAAAATCATGGTCTATTATCTTCTCACAAGCGCTTTTGCCGTAATAGTCGGGTTGATATCAGCCAATATTTTCAAGCCTGGAATAGGGTTCAATATTGTAGGAGAAGCTTCGGTAAAAGGCCTACAAGCTGCTCCTCCGACTATTATTCAGATTTTGTTAAACATTGTTCCCACCAATCCGTTCGAGTCTCTAATGAAAGGGGATGTTCTGCCTATTATCTTCTTTGGAGTGGTATTTGGTATAGGCATCTCCTATATCAAGGACTCTAAACAGCAGTCTTTAGCAAAATCAGGTGAGACACTGCTCGAAGTCGTCAATGCGGCGGCTGAGACAATGTACAAGGTTGTGGGCGGGATCATGCAATACGCACCTATTGGTGTATTCTTTCTAATTTCGCATGTATTTGCCCAGCAGGGAGCAAAAGCCATTGGACCTTTGCTTATGGTAACTCTCTCCGAGTATATCGGCCTTGCGGTCCATGTTGTATTGGTTTATGGCGGGCTTCTGACATTGTATAAGCTGAGTTTTAGGAAATTCCTCAAGGGAGCTAATGAGGCTATGGTAACCGCTTTCGTTACACGCTCATCGAGTGGTACTCTACCGGTGACGATGCGCTGTGGGGAAGAGAACCTGGGAATTCCGCGGTCCATAAGCTCTTTTACACTGCCACTTGGGGCGACCATAAACATGGATGGTACAGCGATCTACTTAGGCGTATGTGCCATGTTCATCGGTTATGCAACTAACCAGCCGCTCTCCTTCAATCAGATGCTCACAGTAGTAATTACAGGGACCTTGGCAAGCATCGGAACCGCAGGAGTGCCCGGTGCAGGAGCCATCATGTTGCTCATGGTGCTAGAGAGCATAGGGCTCAAGGTCGAAACCGGCTCTGCCGTGGCTGCCGCATATGCAATGATCTTAGGAATCGACGCATTGCTGGACATGGGCCGAACCTGTTTGAATGTGACAGGAGACCTTGTTGGAACATCGATTATATGCAAAACCGAAAAAGAACTGGATTTATCAAAATGGAAATGAGAGGGGGAAATGAGAGATACCGAGCCATATTGAAGCTCGGCTAGTAATAGGTCTTTCTGCATAGTTCATACAATTTAGGGCGCCTAATGTAGGCGCCCTTTTTATAGAGCTGGGTCATCTCAAGGCGCCTCCTTAAGGTGCACTTGTTATCGAGAGAGCCCATCCTCGATGAATTTCTTCATTGGGATTTCGAGGATTTCAAGAGAAAAGAGTTCCTGGTCTGAGTTGGGTGGCGTTTAGGCCTCCGAGTCGTGTACCTTCTGCTACTGCCTCATGGATAGAGCCATGGCGTTCTAGAATGCGTGCAAGGCCTGCACCAAATGCATCGCCTGAGCCTATGGGATTGCGGACTGTGATAGGTTGGACAGGATACTCGCATAGCCTTTGGCCATCCCAATATAGCGTAGATTCTGCTCCTCGAGTTACTACGAGGTAGGTGCCATATTCGTCGAAAAAGCGTTTGCCTTGTTCTTCGACTAACTTGCGGGCAGAGTCTTCTTTACGCACCTCGGCATAAGGAAGTCCAAGAGTCTGTGCGAGTTCTTCGAGATTTGGCTTTGCACAGACAGGATGATATTCGAGACAATCGAGAAGATCTTGTTTCTTGATGTCGAGATAGAGATGTGCGCCGATATCCCAAGCGATTCGCGCAAAGCGTGCCATTGTGCCTTGTACGATACCATCTGCAATGGTGCCAGAAAGGAGTACGGCGTCGGCTTGATTGACCAAATCGGCGAAGCGTTCGACGAGGTCATCGCTAGTCTCCGATGCCACCGGAAGGGATTCTTCCACAAGCTCGGTAATCCTTCCCTCTGCCTCTTCTATCAAAGTCGTGCAAAAGCGTATGGGTGCTCCAGACTCGACCCACTCTACCGAGATGCCATCGGCTGCGCACATGGCGAGGAACCAAGACCTGGTAGGCCCACCAAGCTGTGTAAGATGGATCGCCTTTTCTCCGAGCTGAGTCAGAATTCGTGTTGGAATAATGCCCTTACCTGCAGCATCAATACGCCAATTGGAGGTTCTATTTACCTCTCCTGGTTCGATTTTATCGAATACAATGGTCTTTTGTATTGTTGGATTCAGGCAGACACAGAGAAAACGAGGGGGGTTCTTGGTTTTTCGTCGTGGCTGTGGCTTTTCACTCATCTGCACTGTGGGAGAAATCAGTTCATTTTGAAACATAGAACCAATCTACCATATAATCCTATCATTATAAAGCGTTTTATCTCGCTGCCATGCAAGGACAGGGAATAAAAAATCGCCCCGAGCCTTGAGCGGGGCGATATGATTTAAGACGATTTGAATCCCTTATTGCTCGATTAAGCCAATGCCAGTACCGGCTGTTCTATGAAATCTTTGAAATGCTCTAGAAATCGAGCTCCATAAGCGCCATCTACTATTCGATGATCGGCCGTAAGGCTAATCTCTATTATGGGAATAAAATACTGGTTTTCTTGATTGCTCTCTACCGGTCGTCTTGTTATGGCTCCCACAGAGATAATCGCACATTGGGGCGGATTTATAATGGCTCTAAATCTGGTTATGCCGAACATTCCCAGATTTGATAGCGTTATTGTGCCATCCT
>JAAYWE010000200.1 GCA_012516755.1 Treponema sp. | reverse complement strand
GCGGAAGTGCCAATAAGTCGCCATGCACCGGATGTTGAATGTTGCTCCATGCGAATCTGATAGCCCGTTGGGTTTATGTAGACATTGCCCGGAAGAATACGCAGAGATTCTTCAATACCATCGTTGACCCAATGTGCCATCTGGTCTTCCAGAGAAATATAGGCATCCTCGGATAGATAGATGATATTTGGAAAGGTAAGATCGATGCCATAGCCTTCTTGTCTCATGTCGATACGGCTGCGCATTATGGAATAAACGTCATTGAGATTGTGGCCTTTGGATTTTAGATTGGTGTCGGGCACGAAGCGCGTGCCAAGGTTATAGGAAGGAAAGACAAGAGCTCCTCCCGCATGTTCTTCTTCGGCGAGGCCTAGAAGGTTAGCAGAATAAGAGATATGAGACTTTATTTCTTTTTTGGAGTAGCCGAAATAGTTGTCCGCAATTATCGTAATTATGATCCCGGATTCATCGCGAGCAGCTATTTTGAAGGGTTTGCCATCATTGTACTTTTCGGTTGGTTCGCGCCAGCACATTCCGTCACGGCGTTGGCGTTCGGTAGCTTGCTCCCATGGGGGTAATCCAATCTCTTTCTTTGTAAGCTCGGTGAGATGCGTAGCTAGGATTATGCAGCCTGTTGTGCCTGTCCAGTGAACTGGATCTATGGCTGCATCGTTTTCGGGGATAAATGGATCTCCAGAATTTCCAAATATGCTCTCAACAAAGTCGATATTGGCGACTAGCGAACCAGGGGCAAAAAAGCGGATCTCCATCGATCTCTCTTCGCAGTATTCGGGAATTTCAGGACGAACGATAGGCCGCAACAATACTGATACGAAAGTATGTGCCTTTTCGTTCTCTTTTGCAGTAAAGGGCAGTTCCATAATCTCGAGTGGAGGGTTCAGAGCGGCCTCTAAGAGCTTAGCAAAGCAGAGCTTAGGCACTGCCTTTTTGTCGAGTGGAATTGGGAGACCGCCTTCCGCTATATGGAAGACTCCCTCGGTGGTCCGTCGATCGCTCTTGGGGTTGTGGAGGACGCCGTTGCGGACACGGTACGAGGTGAGGGTAGGGGACGCATGTTTGTGCTCATCGGGCGGGAGAGAGAGCTCGCGAGCCATACCACAGTGATCGAGAACCAGTGTGTTTGGGGGTATCTGCGGAATTCGGGCAAGGCCCAGGTCTGCCAGGTATTGATCGATGAAGTTTTGGATGCGCTGATCAGCTGGTGGAAGGATTCTAGGCAACAGCCTGTTTTTCTGCCTGAAACTCTCCAGCATGTCTGCGGCCAGTTGCACAAATCCAGTTCCTTCTTTGGAATATACCGGAAGGCCTAAACTTTTCAGCTTGATATTAATATATGAAATAAGTCGAGCTCTCTCTTGCGGAGAAGTTCTGTCCAGACGTAGACCATAATCGCGCTTTGTCACCATAAGCAATACTCCTTGAAAAAAGCTCCAAATAAAAGGGGCAGACGGATTTTAGACTCGTTGTTCATGGGTGACAACTGGTTCGGGATTCCAGCTCCATCTTTCCATGGTTTGGGGCAGGATCTCATCGCTGAGGAGTCTTACCACTGCATCGATATCCGGATACATTATTCTATCCTGTTCAGAAAAACGAACCACGGTTCTAATTATGGTATATATTTGAGCCGTGGCTGGAGATAGCGAATCTACTATAGAAGGAAAACCGAGCTGAATGGCGCGCAGATCCAGAGCTTGGCAAGCTGCAAGTAACTCCATGGCGATCACTCGCCTGGCATTGTCGATGATCTGTCGTGCCTTGCGAGCTGCGATAGTTCCCATGGATACATGATCTTCCTGATTTGCGCTCGAAGGAATAGAGTC
>JAAYWE010000199.1 GCA_012516755.1 Treponema sp. | reverse complement strand
CTAACATTCGGTTGAGCTGCGAACTGACTCGTCCCGCTAGTCCGCTCGAACCGTTTGTAAGGTATTCCATTTTTGCTCATCCTGCGACCAAAAAAGAACCTTACTCTATAATGAATATTTGGCTGAAGATTTGCTTTTCGATCTACCGCACAGGCAGTCTGTGTTTACCAAACCAAAGATTCTAAGGTCCTGTTTAAAATACAACAAGCGCCTGTTCGGAGAAGTGTCCAAGTTGCCATTTTTCTTGTTCTCGGAGTTTTTATCTCTGGCAGCAAGGCCATCTCTCTAAGTCCCAAATAACTACGGAAATGCCAAGGATGGATGCGAAATCTGTAGAAGTCCCAGATACTTGGGCGAAGCTTCGCAGGCAAAGTCGGGCACGACTTTTGCAGAAGGTCTACGAAGTGGATCCAATTGTCTGGCCAAAATGCAAGGGGACAAGGAGACAAGAGGACAAAGTCGGTGGTGGCGCTAGCCGTATTCATGCGATTTTTTGAATTGTACTAAAACAAGGGTTGACGATAGAAGCAGACTAGATTTATTTTTTGTGCCGGCGTTACCGGAAAATTTGGAAGGAGCAGTCCTTTGGGTAGCGGGATCGGTTGCGGTTCGGGGCAAAACGCGAATTCCAGCCAAAAACCGCAAAATTCCAGAAATGACAGTTCCTATGAATAAAGATTTTTTGTTACCGCTCTTAAACATTTTTTATGAAAGATCTTATGAGCTGGATCTGCACGGCTTTTGTGATTAGTATTATCTAAGGAGGATCGATGAAATACTTCGAAGCTCTTGTTGTTGGTGCCGGGCTTGCCGGCAGCACCGCGGCACGTATTTTGGCCGAACAAGGCCGCAAGGTTCTGGTGGTCGAAAAACATCGACATATCGCCGGACATTGCCACGACGCCAGGAATGAAGCGGGGATTACCATTCACACCTATGGGCCCCATATTTTCCATACCAATAACAAGACCGTGTGGGATTTTGTGCATCGTTTTACCGAATTCCGCTATTTTCAACATCGTGTGCTTTCTTACGTAGACGGTCGGTTTATTCCATTTCCAATTCAGGCGGACACAATCAACGAGCTTTTTGGAACGAGCATTGCAACCCAAGAGGTTTCGGATTTCCTTGCGGAAGAGGTTCGGCAATCGAAATTTCAGACTCTTCCCGCTACCTTTCGAGATGTGGTAGTGTCCCAGGTCGGAGAACGATTTTATTCGCTTTTTTTTGAAAATTACACACGCAAACAATGGGGCCTGGATCCGACACTGCTTTCCGCAGAAGTTGCTTCGCGAATTCCGGTACGGACAAATCGAGATGGTCGCTATTTTTCGGACCGATATCAGGGCATACCGGCGCACGGCTACACGGCAATGGTGGACGAAATGCTCAATCACCCCAATATCAGCGTTCTCTTGGGGCTTGATTGGTTCAATATCAAGGACGAAATAGCGGCTGACCTTACTGTTTTTACGGGAGAACTCGATCAATTCTTTGACTATAAGCATGGAAAGCTTGAATATCGATCGCTCGATCTCGTTTACCAGACTTTCGATCAAGAGCGCTACCAACCCGCTGCCGTGGTCAATTATCCCAACGACTACGATTGGACACGCATTACAGAGTATAAGTACTTTCTCGAAGAAAAATCACCTAAGACCACGGTATGCTTCGAATACCCAAAGGCTTCTGGCGAGCCATATTATATCGTTATGACAAAAGATAATATGGAAAAACGCGCTCTGTACATGCAGGAGGTCGAGACTCTGGAATCCCAAGGGCACTGGCGCTTCATTGGCCGGCTTGCAGAATACAAGTATTACAATATGGACCAAGTAATTGCGGCTGCTTTGCAGAAAATAGCTGGAGTGTGAACAAGTTGAAAGACAAATTGATAACCGGTATCTTTAACGACTCTTTTGCTCCAATCACCGATGGCGTAGCCATGGTTACCAAGCAATATGCGTTGTGGCTCAATAGAAAGGCGGGTCCTTCTTGCGTCGTCACAGTCGATTCATCCGATTATTATGACAACGAGGAATTCCCTGTCTATAGAATACCTTCGGTAGCCTTGGCTGCTCGGCCGCCCTACCGAGCGGGGATCACCATTCTGGGCGAGCTTGCGGAGAAGCGCTTACGCGGCGGAATCTTGAAAGAAAAACTCACTATAAACGTCTTCGACATACCCTTCGATCTTGTGCATTCGCATTGTCCGTTCGCTTCTGGAATGCTAGCACAGAATATTGCGAGGCGTCGGGATATTCCACTTGTTACTACCTTTCACACCAAGTATCGACCAGAATTTGAACAAGCGCTCAAGGTCAAACCCCTAGTTGCAATCGCCATGCAGTATGTGCGCGAGTATTACAAAAGGGCGGATTTCGTCTGGGTACCAAATAAAGAAACAATTCCGATTCTTCGCGATTATGGATATTCGGGCGATCTCGAGGTAATGCCGAATGGCACCGACCTTTTTGCCGATGTCTCCGAAATTCCTCTCTTGCGACAAGAAGGTGGGGTACTTCTGAATGTTCCGGACGACAGGTTTGTTTTTATCTATGTTGGACAGCACATACCAGAGAAGAATGTAGACCTGATTATTGAGGCGCTGAATGTTCTTGACCAAAGAGGTATTCCTTTTAAGATGGTCTTTATCGGTGATGGCAAATATCGTGGAGCAATGGAGAAGAGGGTCGGTGAGTTGGGTCTTTCCCAGAAAGTGGAATTCCGCGGCATTGTGCGCGATAGAGAGGTCATAAAAAGAGCGTACGCCCGAGCAGATCTAATGCTCTTCCCTTCTCTTTATGACACATCGAGCTTGACAATAAAGGAAGCGGCCGCGCTCAATCTGCCGGCCGTCGTAATAAGGAATTCGCCCACCGCCGAGGGTATCGTTGATGGTCAGAATGGCTTCTTGGGCGATAACGACCAGCGCGATTATGCCGAAACTATTGCACGGGCGATTCAAAACGAGTCGCTGCGCAAGGCAGCAGGCGAGCAAGCGAGAAGTACCTTGTACTCTTCCTGGGAGTCCGTGATCGATATCGTACAAAACCGATATGCCGAAATTGTCCGCTCATGGCATAGGCGCTAGGCGTGCCATGGCAAGCAAACCCTCGCGCCGCACAGCAGTAAGGCCTTTTTGGTCAAGATAACAAGATAACATGGAAGTAAGGTCCAAAGTCTCATCAGTGTACCTACTTCAATTTCAATTTCTCCCAGGGGAATGGGCTAGGCTTTGGTTCATGGACCAGCCCAACCCCAGAACATTGTTTCGAGCTTCAAGAATTCAAGGTATCAAACTCATAGTTGCTGCCTTATTGGCGTGCAGAACGGCGGAATCGTAAAGAGGCAGATCGTATTCTTTTATCAAAAGCCCAATTTCTGTACAGCCCAGGACAATGCCTTCGGCCTCTTGGTTTTTCAGTATGTCCATTATGCGCAAATATTCATTCTTGGACCTTTCCTTGACGATGCCTTTAACGAGCTCGGAAAAGATTATGTTGTTGATGACCTGTCGGTCGTTCTTCTCTGGCACGAGGACATCCAGCCCAAATTTCGATTCGAGTCTTCTTACGTAGAAATCTTCTTCCATGGTGAATATCGTACCAAGCAAACCGATTCTCTGTCGGCCATCGGTTTGGACAGCCTCGCCAACGACATCGGCAATGTGCAAAAGTGGCAGGCCGACTTCCTTTTCGATGTTGTCGGCCACTTTGTGGACGGTATTGGTACAAATCACCAAAAAATCGGCTCCGGCTGCTTTGAGCGCTTTTGCCGCCTTTATGAGTTCCACTTCAAGTTCCGCCCACTTGCCCGCGTATTGAAGCTCTTCAATGTTCTGGAAGTCGAAGGAATAGACAATGCACTGGGCAGAATGGTTCTTCCCGAGCTCGGCGTTAATCCTCGAATTGATAATTGAATAATAGGTAACCGTCGATTCCCAGCTCATGCCGCCAATCAAACCAATGGTTTTCATATTTATCACCTTCTAGTCAGACTCCCCTATAATAGAACCAAAGGGGCTAGAGTCAATAGTTTTAAGGCCAAGGATGTTGCGGTACTTCGCAGGTTGAGGGCGATCTCCACTTGTGAGTGCGCACAATTCTGTTTAGACAGCCTGATGTTGATGAGCTTTTTTCTATATATAATTATTATAATTAAGGAAAACGAATGTGGACGACAAGAATGGGAAAACAGTGAAAAGCGCTATCGTTGTGGGTTGAGGAATGGGCGGGCCAGCCGCTGCCGCAGATCTTGCAAAGGCCGGTTTTGCGCTCGGAGTCTTCGAAAAATAAAGCCAGCATGGGGCGAGATTGGCTTAACAGAAGAGGATTCATTCCGATTCGATCTTGAGCCGACCATAGTCATGATGCCAGACATCAATCGCGAGGTATTCAATGAGCCACTAAATCACGAAAAATAGCGGGTCTCGTTCTGCAATGAAATCCAATAGCCTATTTTCAAAGAATGTGCTATCTTTGGCCTTGGTCGGATGCTGGTCGCGCAAGCCGAGGGGCGCAATCCCTTGCCTATTTTCAAAGAATGTGCTATCTTTGGCCTTGGTCGTTGGTTGTCCTTTTTTTGTTAGTTTAGATAACAACATTCTGGAGCTTCCAATGACCTTCTTCAACTACCAAATTGCAAACTTAATTCTGCAGTATACGAAGAGATAAACGAATTTAATGAGTATAAGTATGGAGATTTAATGGAAACAAAAACTGAAGTAGCTAGAACGCCGTCATTTTTGAACGCTCAAACTCCTGCTGAGATGCGAAGAGTAATACTGAAATTGGCTATGCCTGCAATGATTGAATTTGGCCTTATGATGCTGGTCCAGATTATTGATATGATTCAGGTTGGAGTCTTAGGGCCCTGGGCTCTTGCTGCTACTGGTTTAGTTGCCCAACCGACCATGCTAATATTTTCCGTGTTTAGTGCGTTAGTAGTTGGTACTACCGCCCTTGTTGCGAGAGCGGCTGGTGCTGGCGACAGTGAATATGCTTCGCGTGTGACAAGGCAATCCTTTGTGATAGTGATCACTATGTCACTTATTACAACCGCAGTTTGCATTCCCGCCTCAGGAAGCATAGTAAGATTAATGGGAGCAGATATAGACACAATTGAGCCTGCAACAATTTATATGAAAATAGTGATGGCAGGCACAATATTTACTGTTGGCAATATGGTGTTGGCAGCTGCATTAAGAGGTGCAGGCGATATGGTAACACCGATGATTTCTAATTTGATTGCAAATGCATTCAATCTATTTGGCAATTGGGTACTTATTAATGGAAAGCTTGGGTTCCCAAGATTGGAGGTGGCCGGCGCGGCAATAGCTACTACATTTTCAAGAGTTATAGCGTTTTCTATTACGCTTCATGCAGTTTATCGCAGAGATAGATTTATTCATATTTCCATTCATGATTCGTATAAAGTTGAACCTGAAATACTTAAAAAAGTTTTGACTATCGGACTCCCTGCGGCAGGAGAGCAGCTTATTATGAGGGGTGGAGCATTGCTTTTTGCAAGATTAATTGCTGGATTTGGCACTATAATGTTTGCTGCTCATCAGATAGTAATAAATATAGACGGGTTGTGTCTCGTGCCTGTAATGGCTTTCCAAATGGCAACAACAACACTTGTTGGTCAAGGTTTGGGTGCAAAAAATCCAGAATTTTCTAAAAAAGCAGCACGTCAATCAACAATCGTTAGTGTTAGTATTATGATGCTTATTGGAGTGCTGTTATTCTTTTTTGGCAATTATGCTGTATTTGTTTTTACTAGAGATAAACAGGTGATCGAATTTGGAGCAAACGCAATAAAAATACTAGCAATATCTCAACCAATAGCTGCAGTTTTTTCGGTACTTGGAGGAGCCTTACGCGGTGCCGGAGATACCAAGTATACCATGTATATAAGTGCAATTGGAGTGTGGGTTGTACGGTTAGGACTTGGTTATTTGTTGGCGGATGCTCTTGGTCTTGCACTCATAGGCGCATGGATTGCTGTTGTTGCCGATATGCTCGTCAGAGCACTGCTTGCCCAAAGAAGATTTTCAAGTGGAAATTGGCACAAAGATATTAAGGTAGGGTAAAATTAGAGGCCGTATTTATTGGTAATGTCAACAATCTTATAGCACATTTCCCAGGCCGCCCTTATCTGGCTTTATGCCGAGCATCTAGGATATGGTAGCCGATTGTTTCTTTGAATAAGAGATCCATGTTCATGTATCGCAGCGTATTCAATTTTCGTCCCGAGATGTATCTCAGGCGTCAACGACAAGCATAAGTTCTGAGTTTCTCGGCGACCGCATTGGCTTTCTCCAATTGGGTTCATGGCGTCACCCCTTCTTGGTCAAGCTTGGTCTGGTCACTGAACTTAACCAGAATAGGGTGTCCTTTTTCAATTTCTCCAAATGTGCAAAAAATAGAATACGTATCAATCAAAAAGCTATTGCGCAGCCTAAAGGCGAAATAGGGGTTGATCTATGCATGAAGCGATTGTGTTACAAAGTTCTGCCGCTAATCAAAAGATTTTGACATGAAAGAAATCTGCTCTCTTGACATAGCGCAAGGCAGATGCGCTATCTTTATAGCACAATGCTTGATAATGAGCAGGAAAGGGACAATGAGGGAGGGACGCAGGATTCAAAATCCAATCTGAGCCATCTATTCAGAATCGCTCTCGGATTTGCAGTTGTCTCCGCACTCATTCTAATATACTTGCTTGTGCCCAGATCAGGTCCAGCACCCAGGATCCTGGCCGGAGGCCTGGCCAGCGGCCCTTCCATGATAGTGCAAGAGCTTAGTGTCCTTCGCTCTGCTTATCCAGGTATCAAGATCGAAAACACCTTCGATCCAATAAAGAGCGATTGGAAAATTATCATCAGCAAAGACGATAAGACGATGGAGCTTTACTGGGCAGAGGGACGGTATTTGCCGGAAAAGCTTCTTGCCTCAAAGGATAGGTATCGTAGACTCATTTTCTATATACCTGATAAGCTCGTCGATCCAGCCACCTTGAATCATGATCAAATCGAAGAAATCCGCGCCTTTGGCTCTTCAGAGAGTCGAGAGACGGCGCCGATATCCGCAACTTACATTTTTGAATCAATTTACGACACATCAACAAGGCAAAATGTGGAGCGCCACATTGTAAAGACAAGCTTTTTAGGAAAACAGGTAAGCGTCCACGAACAGATAGTCGAGCCACTTAAGCGCGTAGATACACAAATTCGCACTGCGGCAACGACCAACCCTTTAGTTGAAGAATTCATCCGAAACCTGAATTCCGCCGAAGGCTATTCCTGGCGCCAGATACGAGACACATCGGGTATCTCCTTCCACAGCATGGGCTTAGCCATCGATCTTTTGCCTCGCCGATGGCAAAACAAAATTATTTACTGGAATTGGGAAAAGAATAAAGGCAATGAGGATTGGATGCTCATTCCACTGTCCGAACGCTGGATGCCCCCTGATATAGTCATCGATATATTCGAAAAGGAAGGCTTTATCTGGGGTGGCAAATGGACAGTCTGGGATAATATGCATTTCGAGTATCGGCCTGAGTTGATCCTGGGAAGGGAGCTTGTAAAGCCATAATTGCAGTACTTTCCCTATGCATGAATCAGATTGATGCATGCATCAGATTGGTTCATAGATTTCATTTTTCGCCACGATTTGTGCGGGAAAAGCTGTCCAGGAAGCTCTGCGAAACCGGCCAGATCCAAAAACGCTCAATCCCCTATCTCTTTATCAACTAGGCAACTATTTCAAAAAGTATTTGACAGCGGTGCAAGAACGATTCTATACTACGAAAATCGATTGAGCCTATTTCAATATCAATTGAGCCCACCATAAGAAGGTTATTTGCAAGCAGATTGCTTGCCAGATATATGAGGGATCAGTTCTATTTAATAGGAGGTAAGAATATGCAAAGGAAGCTGTTGTTTGCGGTTCTTGCGACAATGCTTATTTTCAGCTCAGCAGCACAGGAGAAAATCATCAAAATTGGAACCCTGTTCCCGATGACAGGATCAGTCGCCACAGCAGGACAACGTTGTACGGCGGCGGTAGAGACTGTCGTCGATATCATCAATGGGAATTATCCGAATCTCGACTTGCCTATCGCCAAAAAAGCAGGACTGCTGGACGGATATAAGATTGTGCTCGTCAAAGCAGACCATCAAGGAAAGCCCGATGTTGCCAAATCGGAAGCAGAACGTCTCTACGAACAGGAGAAGGTCTTTGCGATAATTGGTTGCTACAATAGCTCCGCCTCGAAGCCCGCCAGCGCCGTGGCCGAACGGCTTCAAAAGATATTCATGTGTGGTTCCTCAAGTTCCGCTGAACTTACAGAGCGTGGCTATAATTATTTCTTCAGACTGGCGCCGACAGACCGAATCGAAAGCTATGAGTTCGTAGAGTGGTTCCAGGAGCTAAACAAATCGCGAAACGCAAACATAAAGACAGCCTCGGTGATCTATGAGAATACCGAGTTCGGCAAGCATGCTGCCGATGAAGCAAAGGCTGCTTGTGCCAAGGCAGGAATCAAGATTATCGGTGACGTTCCATTTTCACCAGGTGCAACGAACTTGAATTCTGAGATTCAAAAATTAAAGGCCGCAAACGCAGATGCTCTTTTCGGTGCTGTCCTTGGCGCCGATTATTCACTTATGGTCAGAACCATGAAACAGATCAACTGGAAACCTAAAATTGCCATCAATTATTGCTCCGGCTACCAGGATCCAAATATCATGCAGCAGCTTGGCAAGGATGGATGGTACTTTATGGGTTCTGCAGGATACACGCCCGAGTTCGGATTGCGCTTCATGAAAGCCGTCGCGCCAGTCGAGGAGATTTATAAGAAGAAATCAAATGTCCCCTTCGATTCCAATTCGATCCAGGAAGCGGTAGCGATGTATGTTCTCGCGCTGGCAATCGAGAAAGCAGGCGCTGTGGATACCGAAAAGGTCGTACAAGTACTCCGTACGACAACCTTCGATTCGCCTCTCTCGATGGGTGGGAAAGTACAATTCGAATCTCCTGGCGGCCAGAATATCAAAGCCCAGAGCGTTATTTCGCAGATCCAAAATGGCAGCTATGTTACTGTCTATCCATATGAATATAAAGATGGCGATCCCATTTACCCAATGCCGGCTTGGTAATCATTCTGAATTATCGTTCAAGCTGGCTTCTAATCGAGAATGATATGATGATTGTGCAGTATTCCGATAATTATAGAAGGAGTATAGAATAACAGGGATATAACCAAAAGAGCGGCTTTGCACCTGCAGAGCCGCTCTTTTATCATGCAAAAGGCTTTTCCGAAATATGCCAGAGCATTCAAAATGAGTCTCCTTTTTAAAATGCAGCATGTTCCTGAGGAGGTAGAATGAGCCTTTTTTTTCAGATATTGCTGGATGGGTTATGGAGCGGTCTTCTCTATGCCCTTATTTCATCAGGACTTTCCTTGATCTGGGGCGTACTGGATGTCATCAATTTTGCACATGGTGAGTTTCTCATGGTTGGAATGTACGTCTCGTTTTTTCTGGGGTTTCTCTTCAAAATGGATCCCCTAATCTCATGGGTCGCATCAGGGGCATTTCTTTTCATTCTTGGAGTGTTGACCTACAAGCTTGTGATAAAACGAACACTAAAGATGGCAATGGCTCCACTATTGGCGAGCTTTGGCCTGTCAATGGTACTCAAAAATATTGCTATGAATCGATTTACGCCGAATTTCCGTATTCTCTCCGGAACAATTATGGAAGGAAAGGTGATATCTCTCGGTTCCGTAATCATTCCAGTCCCCAATTTGGTTACCGCGGTTTTTTCCTTGGTGATACTAGGAATTCTTTACTGGATGCTAACTAAGACTAGATTCGGCTGGGCGGTCCAGGCTACCGCTATGGATCCGGAAGCAGCACAGCTTATGGGGATCAATACCGAGCACATATTCGTCCTTGTATTTGGCCTTGGAGGAGCGTGTGTTGGAATTGCGGGAGGGCTCCTGCCATCCTATCTTGCCACTCATCCGGATGTTGGGACGCTCTTTGGACTTATCGCATTTATCGTTGTGGCTCTCGGTGGCTTTGGGAGTATTCCCGGTGCTTTGGTAGCAGCTATTCTTGTGGGGCTTATAGAATCTTTTGCCGGTTTCTATATCGCACCTGTTTTTAAATATATTGCGGTGTTCGGTGTCTATTTGGTAGTCATTCTGATTCGACCAAAGGGCATAAAGGGATGGTGAGCTATGCAAAAGAGCGAATATCAAGATTGTCGGCAAAAAAAGCCTAGGTTCATTCCATGGCTGGCTCTTGTTCTTGCCCTTGCCCTTCTGCCCATAATTGGGATAATAAAGGGAAATTTCTTATCTCATGTCCTGGTAATGATTTTGCTAAATGCTTCCATGGCTCAAGCATGGAACATAATTGGGGGATATGCCGGACAGATATCCTTTGGGCATTCGGTTTTCTTTGGAATAGGCGCATACGGCGCAGCTTATGCTGTAACAACTCTAAAGATCACTCCTTATCCTGGGATGATTGTGGGCGCGCTCATTGCGTGTGTTGTCGCGCTCATAATCGG
>JAAYWE010000198.1 GCA_012516755.1 Treponema sp. | reverse complement strand
TCGAGCCGGATTTTTCTTCGAATCTTCATACCAGGTTATAGCGCCAAGCGCCTCATTGTTTCCGCACCAGAGAGCTATACAGGGATGATCCGAAAGTCTCTTTACCTGTGCGGTGATCTCGGCTTCCACATTGGACAAAAACTCCCGGCTGGAAGGATAGAGTGCGCAGGAAAACATACAATCCTGCCAGATCAAAATGCCTTTTTGATCGCATAGTTCATAAAAATCATCGCTCTCGTAGCGTCCGCCTCCCCAGACGCGGAGGCAGTTCATATTGGCGTCTATGGCGGAATTGAGCAAATGCTCGATGCGCGCCCTTGTCCATCGCGACGGGAGAGCATCTGCGGGAATCCAGTTTGCGCCCTTGGCAAATATTTCTTTACCATTTATCAAGAACTTGAAGCTCCTGCCAATACTATCTTCTTGTGAAACGACCTGGAGCGATCGAAAGCCGATTCGTTTATGTATGACATGAGGTTGAGGGGGATTGGCTGTTTGGACAGCAGCGTCAACAACCAGATCATAGAGGGCGGCCTCACCATAGCCATGTGGCCACCATAGTCTGGGGTTCTGAATAACCATGTTGATGCTGACTACCGTATTTCCTTGTTCGCACTCCTGTTCCACTGTCGCTTTCTTGCCATCGATATAGGAAGAGACAACAACTTTCATCGGCTTGGGCACTTCGATCTCTACCGAGATTTGAAGCGAAAAGTCCAGGCCGCAATCATTACGGCTTCCAAAGTCTCCCAGAGCCGAGGCATGGCATTGAATGGAGCGAATAAATAGCCCATCCGTTGCCACAAGTCGAATACCATCGTATATTCCGCCAGTCATGAGACAGGGACCCCAATCCCATCCCGACATGCATTGAGCCTTGCGGATTAGATTGCGATGCGGAGACGAGACAGGGTAGATCGAAGCGGGTATTGGATATGGTAGGCGCTGTGATTCGCGCAAAGCCGCCTGGACGGGCGAACGGATAATCACCTGTATGTCATTTTCGCCAGGATGCAGAGCCGGACGGACTTCGGCTTCGAAAGGCCGAAACATATTCTTGCCAGTCCCCACCAGAACTTTATTTATATATACTTCAGCGATTGTATCGAGGACATCTGCGCAGAGCCTTATACTTGACGCTGCCAGAAAAGCTTTGGATATGAAAAAAGATCGCTCGATAATCCAGTCTTCTTTTCCAGGCCATTGAACCATAAGTTCGTTTTCCCCCTGGTAAGGATCTGGTAATTCTCCCGAAATCATGAGAGCCGAGTAAATATCGCCAGGTATATGTATTGGTCGATTTGTAGTATCAGAAGACCTTACAAGATTCCAATTACCCGCAAGATCGATCACTTCCACTTATTGCCTCCCAAAAGAATTCTCCTCACGCCAAATTCTGAAAGATTTTTGTTGACAATTCAAGATACCGGTGTTATATGTTAATTGGTTGGATAAATCAACCAACAATTATGAAATTATGTCGAATTTACATTTTGCTGGAAGAAAAAGCAGAACTTTTAGGCTGACGTTGAGGAGATAGGGCATGCCACCGCGTGGAGATCAATGGAGCCGCACAGCGGCAAGGATTTTTCGCACCATATGGCGCAATCCATCCATAAGTCGCATTGATCTTGCTCATAAGCTGGATCTCGATAAATCCACGGTAACAAAGCAAGTAGCACATCTTATCGAAAATGGCTTGATAGTGGAACAAGAAGAAGGAGAAGCTTCGGCTCGAGGAGGACGTAAACCTATCTGTCTCTCGGCAAATAAAGAATATGGGCATTTTATAGGTATCGAGCTTCAGCTCGGATTCTATGATGCGGTAATAGTGGATCTATCGGGCAATATTCTGGCTACTCTACGGGGCGATACTCATGTGACCTCCGATAATTTTGTTCAGGTAGTGCTGCAAATAATCGAAGAGACACGTAAGCAACGCTGTGATAGTTCCCTTCTTTTAGGCGTCGGAGTAGGTACCGCAGGTCTGATCGATTCGAAGAAGGGTCGCATTAGATACTCGGTTCCGCTAGGAATCGATAGAACAATGGATTTTGCCAAAGCCATGGAAGGCAAATTGGATGTCCCTTGCTTTATCGAGAATGATGCAAACTGTTGTGCTTGGGGTGAGCTCGCTTTCAATAGAGTTGAAGAGCTCAAGGATTTTCTCTTTGCGCTTGTTGAATATAGAAAGGATGAGACTTCTCTTTTGAAATATGGAGGAATCGGTGTTGGATTTGGGATCGTTCTTGGAGGGAAGGTACATACTGGAGCCCATGGTTACACCGGAGAATTCCGTAGTGCTTTCTGCAATGGACCGGGAGACCTGCAATTTTCCTTGACTCGTAACGAGCTCATGCTGCTGAGATTCGACAGGGGTCTGCTCAATAGAGCAGTGGATGAACTTGCACGGAACATGGCCATGCTCATAAACACCATGGATTTTCAGCAAGTTTTCATAGGAGGAAATATAGAAGCGCTCGATGTGGATTTGCCTACGGTTTTGCGCTGCAGGCTCAAAGAAAACTGGATGTATCCTTCGCCAAAGGATGTGAAAATTCGCTATTCGAGCTTTGGTGACAAGGCGGTTGCTTTTGGCGCTGCGGGGATGGTTTTTGAGCGCTTATTGTCTGAACATCGTCTACCGGGGCTCGCTTCATCCTTTTCTTCAGATAATATAGGCGGGATTTCTTAGTCATATTTAACAAGGGTAAAAAGGCAGATATGCCTTTTCATATCGGAACACGGGCAGAATTGCCCGATGTAAGGAGGTTCTTATGAAAAAAGCCTTACTCTCGTTACTAACACTTTTCGTAGTGTTAGGCGCGGTGGTGGCTCAGGAAAAGGTTACGCTAAATGTACTCAACTACCAACAGGCAGACCAGGCAGGATATCAGGAAGATGTCGCGATCTGGGAGAAATTTCAGAAGGATAATCCGGATATCAAATTGAATATCGAGGTTCTTTTCAGCGAGCCATATCACCAGAAACTGCAAGTCTATGCGGCTGCTGGCACTCTTCCGGATGTATTCTATGTATGGCCTACATCTAGAAGTGCAATTATTCACGAAAAAAAGCTCGCTAAAGACCTCTCCAAACTACTTGGTCCAGATTTCCTCAAGGATTTTTCCGGTGCGGCTACCGATCCCAATAATCAGCTAGGAAAATATCTGGCCATGTTGCCACAGGCTTTCACCTATACATCTGTCATGTTTGTCAATAAGAAATTGCTTGCCGACAATGGCTTCGATTTACCAAAGACCTACGACGATCTGAAGAGAATGGTATGGAAGCTAAAGGCCAAGGGTATCAATGTGATAATGCTGCCTAATAAGGATGGCTGGCCGATGCAATCTTGCCTCTTCTCTACTGTGCTTGGGCGCATGGCTGGCGATGACTTCGTCGATGCCATTCTTGCTGGCAAGGCCAAATTCACGGACAAGCCCTTCGTGGATTCGCTAAAGGTCATCGACAATCTATATAAAGATGGGATCATGGCGCGCGAAGACAACCAGGTCGGATATGGCGAAGGACCCGGTCTCTTTGTATCCGGAAAAGCGGCGATCTATATCGATGGCGATTGGAGAGCAGGTGCTTACATTACGGACAAGGCTTCAGGCAAGGCCCTCATCCCGCCGGCTTCACAGGAGAAAGATTTTGTACTTCTCCCGTTCCCAAGTATCCCGGGTGAAGTGAACCCCGGCGTTGTCTCTGGAATTGCAGGTACTGGCTGGGCAATATCTGCGGCTATTCCTTCAGGATCCGCAAGGGAGAAAGCAGCGGTAAAACTATTCAAATATCTCTATTCTGAGGAAGTACAATCAATTCGCTATAGCACGGGATCATACGTGCCTACGCGAAAGAACGTAAAGGCCAATGTCGAACCACTTGTTGCAAAAGTACCGCAATTCTATGCAGATAATCCCAAGGTATGCTATGTCTTCGATGGCTTGTTCGATCCGGCCGTCTATAATGTGCTGAATGATGGGCTAATTGCCATCGGTCTTGGAACGGCAACGCCGGAGAAAGTAGCAGCCGATGTTCAGAAAGCCTTCGAAACCTGGAAAGCTTCATCAAAGTAAGACTATTGAAAAAGTAGGTGTCGGAAAGCGTAGACGCCTTAGCATGGAGGAGCCATTGTGTCTTTACGCTTTCCGCTCCTTTTTGGGGAGTCCATATGGCCTTTTCTAGCAAATCCTATATAGAAGAAAAACGGGCTTACTGGGCTATGGTTATGCCCGCCTTTGGCATCTATCTCTTGGTCATGGCATTCCCTATTGTTCTTTCTATTGTGCTATCGGTATCCAATTATTCTGGCGGCAAGATGTTTGGAGGCGAAAAATGGGGATTCGCAGGATTCGATGCCTATCTGCGTGTATTCCGTGATCCCTGGTTCTGGAATGCTCTCAAGAATAATATCTATATAGTGCTCATTTCTGTATTTGGTCAACTTCCGCTGGGATTCATCTTTGCTTATTTCATCTATGCCAAAATCGTCAAGGCGCCTGAATTCTGGCAAGGTGTACTTTATGTGCCCAATATTATTTCTGTAATCGTGGTTGGCCTTTTGTGGCAAACGATTTTTTCACCACATGGGCCAATAGCTGAGGTTATAAATTCGATAAGGGTCAGAGAATTTCAAAGCCAACTTAGAGGAATATTTGATGCCGCGGGTGGGTTTTCCCTCTCGGATGATGTAGTCAAGAGAATTCTGGATCTCGTAGGGCCTTCTGGGCAAGCGATGTTCTCGGATCCGCTTGTGGATCTCCGCGATTTTCTGTCTTCATTCCATGGTGAAGGAATCAAGGAGGTCTATAATGCGCTCAGCAATCTTTTTGTTCAAAAATGGAGTCCTGCCTTCTTGACAAAGCCAAATATCGCGATGCTTCCGATTCTCTTTGTTATTCTGTGGATGTACACAGGAATGTATCTCATCCTTTTTTTGGCAAACATGCAAAAGATCGATGTGCAGGTCGTAGAGTCGGCTCGCATCGATGGGGCAAACGAAGGGCAGGTTATGCGCTACATCATTTTGCCCGCATTGTCGGGGACAATAGTCAATGCCGCGATTTTAGCCATTTCGGGCTCGCTGTCCAGTTTTGCTCTTATCTTTGCCATGACTGGCGGAGGGCCTTCGCGTGTCACGGAGATCCTTTCCATCTATATGTATAACAATGCGTTTTTGGGTAGGCCAAATTTCCCACTAGCCAACGCTATTTCGCTCATAATGGTATTGATCAGTTTTGGGCTGATCGCTCTTACAAAAGCAGTAGAAAAGCGCTATGGCGGGAAGGAGGAATGAGCAATGCCCGATATGATCAAGGAATCGAAATACAAGAATATCCTATCCATAATTGGCAAAGCCGCTGTCTATCTGATTATGATCATTTTTACCTTTATGACGCTCTATCCGATCTTCTGGCTCATTATGAATTCGTTCAAGACGACCAGAGAATTTCAGATAAGCCAGCTTGCACTACCCAAATCTCCTACCCTCCAGAATTATAAAGGAGCATGGGAAATAGGAGATTTTAGCCTACTATTTCCCAATTCTATCTTGTATACGCTAGGGGCGACTCTTGGCATAATTTTTCTATCACTTTTGGCAGGTTTTGCATTTGCCAAACTCAAGTCCAAAGCAACAAAGCCTATCTACAATAGCTTTATCATGGGGATTCTTCTGACTACCCAGACATTGATGATCCCTCTTTTTCTTGAAGTGAATCTGTTGGGTATATATAACACTCGTTTTGCGGTACTTCTTGTATATATTGGAGCCGGGTTGCCAATCGGGATATATCTGTCCACGGAGTATATTAGAGCAATTCCAAGCGCGGTAGTCGAATCGGCTCGCATAGATGGAGCTGGGTTTTTCAGAATATTCTTGAGTATTATTATGCCAATGAGCGTACCTGTTGCTACGACTCTTGCAATTTTGAACATTACAAATACATGGAATGAATTTGCGCTGATTAATATTTTGGTGTCCAAGACTGAGCTCAAATCGCTTCCCCTGGGTATCTATAAATTTTCGGGTTCTCTTTCTTCCGATTATGGAAAGCAATTTGCGGCCCTTACAATCGGAATGATACCGATGCTCGTGTTCTATATGATTTTCCGAAAGCAAATTACAAAGGGTGTGGCCGCAGGTGCCATAAAAGGATAAGTCCCTAATCAAAAGAGGAGCAAGCATGAATCGAGAAGATGGTTTCCCTCAGGATTTTATATGGGGTTGTTCGACCTCTTGCTATCAAATTGAAGGAGCCGCAAAAGAAGATGGAAAAGGGATCTCTATATGGGATACTTTTGCCCATACGCCAGATAAAGTGTTAAGCAATCATACAGGAGATATAGCCTGCGATTCCTATCATAGATGGAAAGAAGACATCGCACTTCTGAGGGAGCTCAATGCTGGAGCTTATCGCTTTTCGGTTTCCTGGACTCGCATCCAACCGGAAGGGAAGGGTGCACCAAACCAAAAAGGCCTGGATTATTATTCGCGACTTGTCGATGGCCTATGTGAGGCAGGTGTAGAGCCTTGGCTCGAGCTGTTTCATTGGGATCTGCCGCAAGCATTAGAAGAGAAAGGTGGTTGGCGGAATCGCGATACAGCGATGCGCTTCGAAGAATATGCAGGCATTATGTATGATCATATTGGAGATAGAGTTGGCCATTGGACAAGCATGAATGAGCCATGGTGCGCTGCATTCTTAGGCCATCTAACAGGGATTCATGCGCCGGGCTTAAAAGATCGTAGTGCGACAAACCGAGCAGTGCATCATCTGCTTCTAGCGCATGGACTTGCATTAAGAGCATTTAGACGGAGCGGAATCAAGGGCGAGTATGGTCTTGTCATCAATCCTTCAAAGCCAAGGCCGGCAACTCTCCGGCCTGAAGATGCCGAGGCTTCCGAGCGAGCTTCGATTGAGCGAACTTCGCTTTGGCTCGATCCTATCTTTGGCAGGTCTTATCCCAGGGTTTTTATGGACATATTCGGCTCCGATATGCCAATTGAGGCGGGCGACATGGATATAATATCAGAGCCTCTCGATTTTATTGGTGTAAATTATTATGATGAAGAAGCTGTTCGCGCAGCTCCCTGTAGCGCCCAGAACCCCTATGGATTTGAATTTGTTCCTACCTATCAGAAGAAGACCGATATGGGATGGGAGATAGAGCCATCAGGATTGCGCAGAATATTATCATATATCGCAAATGTATGGCCCTGCAAAAAGATATATGTTACCGAGAATGGCGCAGCATTCCCGGATAAGCAAGATGCTGATGGAATTGTCCGGGATTATGACCGAATAGACTACATAAAAGGCCACGCCAATGCCTGTGGGGATGCTATAAAGCAAGGTGTTCCTCTTAAAGGCTATTTTCTATGGAGTTTGATCGACAATTTTGAATGGTCCTTTGGCTATAATCGTGCCTTTGGCATTGTAGCCGTAGATCGTAATACGCTTGAGAGACGCCCCAAACTGAGTTTTTATTATTATCGCGATCTCATTGCAGGCTTTGGTCTCTAAAGGGGGAGAGATGTCTGACCGTTACAGTATCATTCCTATTCCTGTTGCCTATGAGTCCAGAGAAGGCAATTTCCGCTTTGATAAAGAAACATGGTTGATTGCAAAACCTGGGCTGGAAAAAGAAACAGAGGTCCTTGCGGCCTGGCTTTCCAGAGTTCCAGGCATAGAAAAAGTTAAAATCGTATCTGCAAATTCGAATATTTCTGAGTCTTTGTTCATGCCAAGTGGACATGAAAGAAATAAGCCTGAAGGTTCGATGATACTGCTCTCACTAGAACCGGAATTATTTTTCAATACGCCGGAAGGCTATATTTTGGAGATTGCGCCATCCTGCATTCAGATTAAAGCGGCAGAAAGTGCTGGGATTATCCGAGGTGCGGCAAGTCTATGGCAACTTGCCTTAGGAAATGGCCGCAAAGAAGAACAAGAAGTGTCGATTCAAGCCGGGAGAATTGTAGATGAGCCAAGATTTAGCTGGCGAGGCTTGATGCTCGATTGTGCGCGCAATTTTTTCAGGGTCGAGTTCATCGAGAAACTTCTCGACCTTGCAGCCCTCCACAAGCTCAATGTATTTCATTGGCACCTTACGGACGATCAGGCATGGAGGCTCGAGATTCCTTCAAAACCCGAACTTGTGCAGTATGGGGCTTTTAGGAGAGATCTGCGCTACCAAGAAGAATATAAAAAAGGTGGATACTATAGCCAATCCGATGTAAAACGCATTATAGATTATGCACAGGCCAGGCACATCCTTGTGGTGCCAGAGATAGAATTGCCAGGTCATAGCATCGCTCTCCTCGCATCTCATCCAGAATATTCATGTAAAGGAAGAGCTGACCCAACTGTTCACTTTGAACCTGAAGACCGCTATGGAATTTTCGAGGATATTGTTTGTGCCGGAAATGATGATGTGTTTGTCTATTTTGACGATGTGCTCCAAGAGGTATGCAAGATGTTCCCTGGTCCATATGTACACATGGGCGGAGACGAGGCGCCAAAAACCAGGTGGCTGGAATGTTCAGACTGCAGGGAGCGAATGAATACACTGGGCTTCGTGAGCGAAGATAGCGGGTATTTGCCCGAGAAATTGCAGGCATGGTTCATGGGAAAAATATCTAATCTGCTCTTCAAGTACGGCAGAAGGATGATTGGCTGGGACGAGGTCATCGATGGCGATATCAGAAGAGATACCATCGTAATGTCTTGGAGAGGAATCGAACCGGGTATCCATGCGGCTAAGCGTGGTTATGATGTGATTATGTGTCCTCAGACAAGAGCTTGCTATCTTGATCATAAGCATAACGATGAACCAGAAGAACCCGGGCATCTTGGAGTCTGCACGCTGAGCGATTCGTATCTATTCGAGCCCGTGTCGGACAAATTGAGCGATGAGGAATCAGATCACATTTTGGGTGGACAAGCCAATCTATGGAGTGAACTAATATATTTTGGCAGACAGGCGGAGTATATGCTGTTTCCTCGCCTCTGCGCCCTCTCGGAAGTATTTTGGAGTCCTCGGGGAAAACGCAGTTTTGAAGACTTTAGCCAGCGCTTGAGGGTGCATGAGCATAGACTAGATGCGCTAAATGTCTGTTATTATAAAGGAAGATTCTTTTAAAACTCGAACTGTCGGGTTAAATCAAGCCTTGGTAATAGAAAAAACCCTATCATACAATTCTTTATTCCTCCTTGCCTAAAACAGGAGCTTTTCTTATTATTTACACATCTTTTCTTTTGAGGCTTTGAGAATATGTTAAAAATCTTGGATACCAGATATGCTTGTCTTTTTGGTGGGTTCACCAATCCCGAAAAAGCATCGATTCTTTCCTTTCCTGCAATAATTTGAAACTGATCATCCGCTTTCAATAGGAGCACAAGATGCGGACTATTCTTCATTTTCTAAAACCTTATTGGCTTAATATTGTTTTGATTATCCTCTTTCTATTTATTCAAGCGAATGCCGATCTATCCTTGCCGGATTACCTATCAAGAATAGTAAATGTGGGCATTCAACAAAGTGGTATTGAGGCTGATTTACCTGCTGTCATGCGAAAGAGCACTTTTGAAGCACTGCAAAAGCTTCTACAGATGGAAGCCAGGCCAGAGGATTTTACGGCTCTGCAAGAGGTCTATATCGAAGTATTGCCAGATTCACCCAAAGCCCAATCGCTATCGAAGAAATGGCCTATCGCTAAGAAAGAGTCAATCATGATGCTTTCAAGCGAGGACAAAGCTGAGCTCGATGCAGCTCGGAAGGTTTTTCTGTCAGAATATCCAAAACTTGCTGCGTTTTTGCAGTTTAGTTCAATGGCAGCGAGTAAGGCATCGCCACAGATGTCGAGTTCGGATCTCTCCGGTCTTTCTTCGATGACTCCTCAAGAGCTTTCGGCACAGATCGAAGCCCTGGATCCTATTATAAAATCTCAGATTATAGTCCTTGGGCTCCAGGGAGAATTCACCGCAATGGGAGCCAATATCGGTGCAATGCAGCGTTCCTATATTCTGCGTGTTGGTATTCAAATGTTGCTCATAACGCTTATCACTGTAGGTTCTGCGGTATCTGTTGGTTTCCTGGGTTCGAGATTATCTGCGGGCACATCGAGAGATCTCAGAAATGCGTTATTCTCAAAAGTCGAAGAATTCTCGCTTGCAGAATTCGATTCATTTTCCACAGCCTCGCTTATCACGCGATCTACCAACGACATTCAACAAATCCAAATGCTCATAATGATGAGTACGCGTATGCTTTTTTACGCCCCGATTATCGGAATTGGAGGCATCATTCGGGCTTTGGGGAAGGCCTCTGGAATGTGGTGGATCATCGCGATGGCTGTTGGGGCTCTTCTTGCCATAATCGGGCTTGTTTTTGCTCTTGTTGTCCCCAAATTCCGAATAGTTCAGAAGCTTATGGATAGACTAAACCTTGTTGTGCGCGAAAACCTATCAGGTATGATGGTCATTAGAAGCTTCAATATGCAAGATCAGGAAGCAAAGCGCTTTGACAAGGCTAATAGGGACCTGACAGATATGATGCTCTATGTCACTAGAGCTATGGTAGTACTCATGCCCCTCATGACCATCATTATGAATGTGGTTTCAATATCCATTATTTGGGTCGGTTCCCATGAGGTAGCCGTAGGCAGTATTCGAATAGGTGACATGATGGCTTTTATGCAATACTCAATGCAGATTTTCTTTGCATTCCTCATGATGTCAGCCATGTTTATCCTTTTCCCAAGGGCGAGTGTCTCTGCGGAACGCGTTGCAGAGGTTCTAGATAAGGAAGTCAGCATCCGTGATCCGGAAAAACCAGTTCATCTATCCAAACCAGTCAAAGGGGAGATCGAATTCCATCAAGTCGATTTCAAATATCCAGGTGCGCAAGAGCAGGTGCTGGAAGATATCAGCTTTATTGCAAAGCCAGGAACAATGACGGCTATTATTGGTACAACAGGGTCCGGCAAGTCCACTCTTGTCAGCCTAATTCCTCGCCTCTATGACGTAACTGGAGGACAAATACTTTTGGATGGGATAGACATAAGAAATCTTCCCCTTTCAGAGCTACGAGCTCAGATAGGTTTTGTTCCTCAGAAGAGTATACTTTTTTCTGGCGACATTGAAGAGAATATTCGATATGGAAAAGAAAACGCGTTGGAAAACGAAATCATGGAGGCTCTCGAGGTTTCTCAGGTCCTGAGTCTTGTGGAAGAAAGCCCGGAAGGGCTAAAGCGGCCAATCTCTCAAGGTGGTATGAATGTTTCAGGAGGACAGCGCCAGAGGCTCGCAATAGCCCGTGCGTTGGTCAGAAAAGCGCCAATTTACATCTTCGATGATAGTTTTTCGGCAATCGATTACAAGACTGATCGTGCTATTCGGTCAGCGCTGAAGAGATATGCGGCAGACAGCACGATTTTTCTTGTAACCCAGCGCGTTGCGCCTATTCGTCATGCTGAGCAGATAATTGTGCTTCATGAAGGCCAGATAGTAGGAATTGGTATGCATGAACAGCTTATGAAGACATGCACTGTATATAGAGACATAGCGCTTTCTCAGCTCAAACAAGAGGAACTCGTATGAATACCAATGATAAGCAAGAAAATTTTGATAATTCATCTGATTTTCCTGATACACAAATGAAGAGAAGACAGCGAACAAAGCCAGTTCCACCACCTGGTCGTAGAGGGTTGATGGCTGGCGAAAAATCAAGAGATTTCAAGGGCACAATGAAGAAGCTTATTGCTTATCTGGCTCCTTATCGCTGGCCAATTCTCTTTGCGATTATTTTTGCGATTGTATCTACGATTCTTGCAATACTCGGGCCAAAGGTTCTTGGAAATGCCACAACGACGCTATTTGAAGGAGTTGTCAAGAAGACAACAAGGACTGGGGATATCGACTTTGCAAAAATCAAGACCATTCTCTTGACGACTTTAGCCCTATATCTATCGTCTGCTATTCTTCAATACTTTCAAGGTTGGGTTTTATCTGGAATTGCGGTCAAGATTACCTATTCATTTCGCAAGGATATCTTAGCTAAGATAAACAGAATGCCTTTTAGGGCTTTTGACAGTACAAATCACGGAGAGATCCTTTCGCGAATCACGAACGATGTAGATGTGGTGAATCAAACGCTGACTCAGACTATTTCCCAGATGATCCATTCGATCATGGCCATTATTGGTGTTTTCGTAATGATGCTCACCATTAGTTGGCAAATGACTATTATAGCATTGGTGACGATTCCTCTTTCGCTGATCGTGGTTCGAGTCATTGTAAAGCGCTCCCAAAAATACTTTAGAATCCAGCAAGAATACCTCGGGCATGTGAATAGTCATATCGAAGAGATTTTTAGTTCTCATATAGTTGTCAAAGCCTATGGAGGAGAACAAAAGGCTGTACAGACTTTCAATAATCTAAATTCCACCTTATATCGGTCAGCCTGGAAAAGTCACTTTCTATCGAGCATCATGATGCCGCTTATGAATTTCGTGGGAAATATAGGTTATGTCGCGGTTGCGGTGAGCGGAGGCTGGCTTGCAGCAAAAAAGATGGTGACAGTTGGGGACATTCAAGCTTTTCTGCAGTATGTGCGACAGTTTACACAACCAATCGTCCAGATCGCGAATATCTCGAATGTTTTGCAGCAAACTGCAGCGGCAGCGGAGCGTATCTTTGATTTTCTTGCTTCGGAAGAAGAAAAGAATGTATCGGTAGAGTCTCCACAAAATGGAGCTCTTGTCGAAATACCAAAAAGTATTAAAGGTAAGGTAGAATTCCGCCACGTTCGCTTTGGCTATCTGCCAGGGCAACCTATCATCAAAGATTTCAACGCAATGGTATTGCCAGGTCAAAAAGTAGCTATTGTGGGTCCGACAGGGGCTGGCAAGACGACATTGGTAAAACTTCTCATGCGATTCTATGATCCGGATAGTGGAGAGATACTTATAGACGATATACCAATCGGCAATCTGCCACGATCCGTTGTGCGTTCCTGGTTTGGTATGGTGCTTCAGGATACCTGGCTATTTTCAGGGACGGTTAGAAATAATATCGCTTATGGTAAGCGCGATGCGACCGATGCCGAAATCATCGAAGCTGCCAAGGCTGCCCATGTCGATCATTTCGTGCGAGCCTTGCCCGAAGGTTATGATTTCGAGATAAATGAGGAAACAACCAATATATCGCAAGGGCAAATGCAGTTATTGACTATTGCACGTGCTATGTTAGCTCAGCCTCCTATGCTTATTCTAGACGAGGCGACAAGCAATGTAGACACACACACCGAGGTGTTGATTCAGAGAGCCATGGGAGTGCTGATGCAGGGTAGAACTAGCTTTGTGATTGCCCACCGGCTCTCTACGATCAGAGATGCGGATCTAATTCTTGTTATGGATCACGGAGATATAGTGGAACAAGGGACACATCAGGAGCTGCTCAGTAAAGGCGGCTTCTACGCCGAGCTCTACAACAGCCAGTTCGATCAGAATGGCGAAGACCAACTTGCTAACGCTTCAGGCCTTTAGTATTTATGATTTAATTGGATATAAGTTAAAAAGGCGCCCTTGAAAAGGGCGCCTTTCTTTTATTCCAATGTATTACTGTCTGGGTATTCTCTCAATATTCCATTCCACCCATTCCGGCATTTGGAGATGGCATTGCAGGTGGATTCTTTTCGGGCAGGTCGGTGATGGCGCATTCTGTTGTTAAGAGGAGCGCTGCTACCGAAGCCGCATTCTGAAGCGCATAGCGTGTGACTTTGGCTGGGTCAATTATTCCTGCCTTTGTCATATCCGTCCATTCCAGCTTTGCCGCATCGAATCCGATGCCTTTCTTTTCCTGTTTTGCTTTATCTGCGATTATGGAACCATCGATACCAGCGTTTTCGGCAATCTGGCGGATTGGCTCCTCCAGTGCTCGCTTGACGATCTTGAAACCAACACGCTCATCATCGGCCATCTTTGAGGTATCAGCCTTGTCGAGAGCAAGAGCTGCTTGGATAAGGGCTATACCGCCGCCTGGCACGATGCCTTCTTCGATAGCGGCGCGGGTTGCGGAGAGAGCATCTTCGACTCTGTGCTTCTTTTCCTTCATTTCGATCTCAGTTGCAGCCCCAACATTGATTACGGCAACGCCACCAGCGAGTTTCGCAAGGCGTTCCTGGAGTTTTTCGCGGTCATAATCGCTAGTCGTCTCTTCGATCTGCATTTTGATCTGAGCAATTCGATCTTGAATATCCTTCTGTTTGCCGCCACCATTGATAATTGTGGTATTATCTTTGTCGACCTTGACGGTCTTGGCTGTGCCAAGCTGGCTAATGCTTGTATTCTCGAGCTTTAGGCCAAGCTCTTCGGAGATAACCTCACCGCCGGTGAGTATGGCGATATCCTCGAGCATTGCCTTGCGGCGATCACCAAAGCCAGGGGCTTTGACCGCACATACATTGAGTGTTCCACGTAGATGGTTCACAATGAGAGTAGCAAGGGCTTCGCCTTCCACTTCTTCGGCAATGATGAGGAGTGGCTTGCCGGTTTGAGCGATCTTCTCGAGTATTGGGAGTAGATCTTTCATGTTGGATATTTTCTTGTCATGGATGAGGATGAGAGGGTTCTCAAAGACTGTGGTCATCGAATCGCGGTTGGTTACGAAATATGGCGATGTATAGCCGCGGTCGAATTGCATCCCTTCGACATACTCGATGGTGGTCTCCATTGTCTTAGATTCTTCGACTGTAATTACCCCATCTTTGCCGACTTTTTCCATGGCATCAGCTATCTGGTTTCCAATGTCGATGTCATTGTTGGCGGAGACTGAGGCAACGTGGGCAATTTCCTCTTTTTCCTTGATTTCTTTTGAAATATTCCGTATCTCCTCGACAGAGAAAGTTACCGCCTGATCGATTCCGCGTTTCAATGCCATTGGATCGATTCCGGCCGCCACGGATTTGAGGCCTTCCTTGACAATGGAATAAGCGAGTACTGTAGCGGTTGTTGTACCATCGCCAGCAATGTCATTTGTCTTGGTTGCAACTTCCTTGAGAAGCTGAGCACCCATGTTCTCATACGGATCCTCGAGCTCGATTTCCTTGGCTACAGATACGCCATCCTTGGTCACTGTAGGAGCGCCAAATTTCTTGTCCAGAAGTACATTTCTGCCTTTGGGGCCAAGAGTCACTTTGACTGCTTCAGAGATTGTCTCTACACCTACAAGAAGCTTTCGGCGCGCATCTTCGCTGAACAACAATTGTTTTGCCATACCTTGTTCTCCTGAATTGACAGTGTTTTTGCCGGCCACATACACATACATCAATCATAAGATGCTGTGAAGCCGGATATTTTCTTTGGATCGGCTTTGATAAGGCCTGTCATAAGATATAAAAAATGATAGAAAACGGCAAGAGGATACCACTATTCTGGACCTTTGGAATATTCTCTTAACAAAAGAACTGAACCTCTCTTTGCTTATCTCCATATAAGAGGTTCGAGACACTCTAGCGGATCTATGGTACATTAGCAGTCGTGAAAGAATTTTGCGCAATCCTTTATGCCGATCAAGACCTTCTTGCTATCGATAAGCCCGCAGGAATACTCGCGATACCTGATCGCTGGGACCCGAATATTCCTGTCGCTCAGCAACTTCTTCAGAGTCAATTTGGCACACTTTTGCCTGTTCATCGAATCGATAAAGACACGACGGGTGTCTTGCTCTATGCTAGAAATGAAGTAGCACATCGCATAATCAGCAGCGATTTTTCGAGTCGTAAGGTAGAAAAGATCTACTTTGCGATAGTACATGGGCAACCGGAATCTCAGGCCTGGGAAGTAGGACTTCCGCTTCGCGCCGATGGCGACAGACTTCATCGAACTATTATCGATGCTTCAAAAGGGAAAGAAGCTAAGACTCGTTTCGAAGTAATAGAGAGATTTCGGGGCTTTGCTCTTGTGCTTGCTATTCCTGAAACCGGCAGAACACATCAGATACGCGTGCATCTTGCGGCTTCTGGGCTTGCCATTGTTGCGGACCCTTTATATGGCAATGGAGATCCTCTTTTGCTTTCCATGATAAAGCCTGGCTGGAAAGGAGATGCATACAAGGAAAGACCTCTTATTGCCCGAACGGCTTTGCATTCCGCAAAAGTGAGCTTTATTCATCCAAAAACTAAAAAAGAACTGTTAATAGAGGCACCATTCCCGCGCGATTTCAAGGCAACTCTAGCCCAGCTACGAAAAGTCCGCCCAAGCTGGGTATGACACCTTGCAAGAAGTCATTTCCATGTTCTATGGAATTTCTCTAGAGCATCAACGACTCTATCAATCTGTTCTGTTGGTGGAAGAATAGTGGTTCGGAAATGAGCGGTACCTGGCTTCTGCCCAAATCCGCTGCCAGCTACGACACAGACTCCAGTCTGCTCAAGAAGCGCCATGCAATAGTCATCATCGCTTTTCCCAGGTGGTAAGGTGATCGAAGGGAAGGCATACATGGCTCCATCTATCGGTTGGCAGCGGTAGCCAGGAATGCTATTGAGCCCTTCTTGGAGCATCTTTGCTCGCTTTGCCAATTCGGTTAAGATTGCATTTCGCTCATTGGCAAATTGCTGGAAGCTCGGATCTCCAGGTTTTGGGGGACTTACCATAAGGTAGGTAAGGATCTGCCCCGGTAAATTGGCGCAGAGCGAAATCGATTGAAGCTTGGTTATTTGATCAATAACCTCGCAAGGTAAATTCCGCACCTCCATGTACCCACCACGATGCCCGCACTCACCAAAGAACCCTTTTGATACCGAATGGAAGCTAAAAAGGCTCACTTCTTGCTCCCGCATAGAGGTCATGACATGTGCAAAGGAAATAAAACGTGCTCCTGGCTTATAGATGTTTTCTTGATATACCTCATCAGCGAGAATCGTGATATTGTGCCTCTTTGCAAAACGTATAACCATGCGAATATTATCTTCAGTTAGCACTCCTCCGGTAGGATTGCCAGGATTTATTACGACAATTGCGCGAGCACGGATGCCTTTAGCTAGAGCTTCTTGAATTGCATCTTCTAGCATCCGCTCATCCAGGCTCCAACCGGTTTCTTCATCGAGATAGTAGCCTATCTGCTGTCCATTATAGAGAGTGATTGTTGCAGAATAGAGAGGATACTGCGGTATAGGTATAAGAATGCCATCATTTTTCTCTGCAATAAGAAGAGTGAGCGCCGCCTGGACGCCTTTGGATGCGCCATCGGTAAGATAGATATGCTCGGGGTCTGCAGTCTGTTCCACTCCATCAAAGCTATCGCGCGATTTTATAAAGTCAGAAATAGCATTGCGCACAAATCTAATTCCTTTAGACTCGGAGTACGCTCCAAGGCCATGTTTGGATTGCTCGAGGATATGGCGTGCTTTTTCCTTGATATCTTCCATAAAAAAATTATCTGAAATATTCAGAAGTCCAGGCTGCTCACAAGCAGCAAGCGTGTTTCGAACATAGGTGAGCGGCTTTTGCTTCAGGGCTTGTGGATTTCCAATATTACAATAGATGATTTCCTTGCCAGCTTGCTCTAGCTGTTGAGCACGAGCTACAATTGGCCCTCGCACCGCATAGTAAGTATTAATTACAGCATCGCTGAGATCGGATTTTTGAAGAGGCATAAGATCTCCTCCTTTGATATCGCTTGGATATTATCATATTCTACCACCCAAAACGCTGGGGCGTCGAGACTGATGTCAAATCTGCATGAATTGTGTAATATAAAATGATGAATAAAAGCATGACAGGAGTCAAAAGGGGCGAGCAAGAAACCTCGCGCGTATTTCTCATCGGTGTCGCATCGAGTGAAATACCTAGATCAGAGGCACAGGAGCTGCTCGACGAACTTCATCGGCTTACCGACACACTTGGTAATGAGGTGGCAGGTGAGATGTTGGTACTCCTCCGCGAATCCACACCTTCTCTGTTAATAGGAACCGGAAAGGCGCAAGAGATAGTAGATGCTGCCGACCAAGCAGGTGCGGATACCATTATCTTTGATCATGTATTGAGCCCGGTGCAGCAGCGAAACTGGGAAAAGCTATCTTCTAAGAATGTCTACGATCGAGCGGAACTTATAATCAAAATATTCGCATCGAGGGCATTTACCAAGGAAGCCAGCCTACAGGTCGAGCTTGCTCAGCTCGAATATGCATTGCCGCGATTAGCCCATTCCTACAATGACCTGATGCAGCAGCGCGGAGGGCGCTATGGCACAAAAGGTTCTGGCGAGCAGAAATTGGAGCTCGACAGAAGAGAGATAGAACGAAGAATTCATGAAATAAAAGGCGAATTGGAGACCGTTCGCAAAGAAAGAGCCGTCCAGCGCAAGCGCAGGGAGAGGAGCGCTGTGCCAAGGGCTGCCATTGTAGGTTACACCAATACGGGAAAATCGAGCCTCCTAAATGAGCTTACTCTTGCAAGCGTGCATGCAGAAGACAAACTATTTGCTACGCTCGATCCAACCACAAGAAGAATACAGCTTGTTAGAGGACAGACCTTGCTCCTGACGGACACTGTCGGCTTTATCCGCAATTTGCCGCCCGGCCTTGTGGAAGCATTTCATAGCACCCTGGAAGAAGTCAGCCTTGCAGATGTTCTCATTCACGTAGCCGATGCCTCGGACAAAAGCATCGATAAACATATCGAAACCACGATAAAGGTACTCTTCGATATTGGAGCCGGCGAAATACCGCATATACTCGTGTTGAACAAGATCGATCTTGTAGATCCGGTAGTGGTACAGGCTTTTCTTTCGCGCTACCCTGGAAGCATTGCCGTTTCGGCAAAAACACAAGAGGGACTTGGAGAGTTGGTAAAGGAAATCCAGGAAGCCTTGACAAAGCAGATGGAGACATTGATGCTTCGCATTCCACACGCCGACAACCATATTGTCAGCCTCATCTTACGCGAAGCCACTGTACTCGATCAGTATTATGATGAAGAGTATACCTGGATTAGATGTCGCATTCCGCGTAAACTTATTAGAGCAGTCCAGAAATATGCATATAAAGGGGCCTTGCCTTTGATGGATTCAATTAAGCCATAATTACAGACTCTTTAGAAAGGATATTTGCAAAATGAAGAACATCGTTTCTGTCGTGGTTGTTGGAGCTGGCGCGATTGGCGCTTCTATAGCCGTGCGCCTTATGGAAGCGGGGAAACAGGTGGTAATTTCCGCTAATGGAGAGAGAAAAGCTCGTTACCTAAAGCAGGGATTTGTCGTAAATGGGCGGCAGTATTTTTTGCCAGTAAAAGACAAGTATGAGGCAGATCCAGCAGACCTTGTTATTATTGCAGTCAAGAATTACAGTCTCGAAGAGGCCATAGAGGAAATGAGGCCGTATGTCAGCGTAAATACCATTATTCTATCGCTCCTAAATGGTATAGATGCAGTGCCCAGACTCCGCAGAGAGTTCGGTGAGGACAGTGTGCCATATGCTATGATTCTTGGCATCGATGCTCTTCGTGAAGAGAATAGGGTTCAGTATCTGGCCAAGGGTAGGATCTTTTGTGGTTTTGAAAAAGAGAAAGTGGAAAAGAATGCTTCTACGCTAGCCGTCCTGGAAGAGTTTTTCCGTACGAGCGATATCGCATTCGTTGTGCCAGAGGATATTGTAAAAGAGATATGGTTCAAATTCATGATAAATGTTGGCCTTAACCAATGGTCTGCTTTGATAAGAGCTCCATATCGTCTTTTCCAAGACTCTCCCCATGGCCAGGAGCTTCTTAGTAAGACAATGATAGAAGTTATTTCACTTTCGAAGCGCTACGGCGGTAATCTCGAAGAGACAGATATCGATCGTGCCATTGCCGTCTTAAAGACACTTGCCCCTCAAGGCAAGACATCGATGCTTCAAGATGTGGAAGCAAGAAGGCAGACCGAGGTCGATGCTTTTGCTGGTGCAATGAAGCGCCTTGCCAAGGCTGCTGATCTCGATGTACCCATAAATGCAATCTTATACGATGCCATTCGGGCTATAGAGGATTCATTCGAGGATTCATACAAAGCGGAGTAGAGATATTTCTCCAGAGACGAATTTCCTTTTCTTGCCATTATTGCTCAGAATGAGGCTTCCATCTTCACTGGTACCTACACATATGCCTTCCACTTCCTGCGCAAGCCGTGGGTGTCCAATAAGAAAGCGCATAAGAGCGCCTCGCCCCCAGAGTCTGTGCTCATATTCAGAATGCCAAGAGGGGTCATGCAGGGATTGAATGACATGCTCGGTTATCGAGCAAGCGGCATCGTCGAGATTGGCAAAGGCCCTCGGGATAAATCCCAGGGCTTCTTCTAGGCTCAGGGGCGAGAGATCGGTGTTCAGTCCACTATAGCGCGATTTTAGAAGATTGAGCCCAATGCCTATCAAGACAGTGTCCGCAGTCTGCTCGCAGAGTATCCCACAGAGCTTTCCAAAGCACTTAGAATCCCCGGGAATGTGGGCAACTATGTCATTTGGCCATTTCAAGAGGAAATATGGCGCTAGTTTGTGTTCATGTTGACCATAATTGTCCATGAGCTCTGGAAATGGTTGAGTCTCTAAAGCTGGATCTTTCAAGCTGGTTTCCAATGCTCGCACTACGCCAAGCCCTGCTCGCAGCGGTATTGCGCTAATATCCTTATAACTTTGCGGAAGAATTATAGTCATAAGAAGACAATGCTCTGGCATGTCGATCCATGCTCGGCCTTCGATTCGACCGCGGCCTGCAGTCTGAGTGTCAGCCCGGACTATCGTAATGTGCTTTACCAGACCTTCTTGAAGAATCCTGCGTGCTTCATCCATAGTCGAGTCAATGCTCTTATAAGAGAAAATTCTTATAGAGGATGGCTCGATCGATGAGGATGATCGCAAATTATTGTCCATATGTTCAAGGCTATCGAAATCGACATCTAAGGACAAGAGCCATGGTGAGATTGAAAATATACTGTTTCAGATCCTTGATTTCTCTATTGCAAAAAATCAAAGGTTCGATACACTGATTTTCATGTGTGGAATAATCGGCTATTCAGGCCCAAGAAAAGCATCAAAAGTCCTCCTTGAAGGACTCAGAAGACTTGAATATCGAGGGTATGATTCGGCTGGAATCGCAGTCGGAAGAACTGATCCGAAACCGAACCTCCAGATCATCAAAGCAGTAGGAAAAATCGGGGAACTCGCAAAGAAAATTCCAGAGGATCTGGATGGCCAATGGGGTATAGGCCACACCCGATGGGCGACCCATGGTGGTGTTACAGAGGCCAATGCCCATCCTCATACGGATATATCCGGCAAAATTGCGGTGGTGCACAATGGCATCATCGAAAACCATAAGACCCTTCGCACAGTGCTTGAAAAAAAAGGTTATGTCTTCAAGAGCGAAACTGATACCGAGGTCATTCCTCATCTTATCGCTTCTTATTATGAAGGAGACCTCCTTACAGCAGTGCTAGCAGCACTTCAACATCTAGAAGGGACTTATGGAATAGCCTGTATCCATGCGGATGAACCAGGTCGCATTGTGGGTGCTCGCAATGGAAGTCCTCTCATAGTTGGAGTGGGAAAAGACGAGATGTTTCTTGCGAGCGATTTTACCGCTATGGTTGCTTATACGAATCGTGTCATTTATCTCAACGATGGTGAGGTCGTCGATATAACCCAGGAGAATTATTCCATCACGGACCGCCATTCAAACTCCATTGCTAAAAAAGTGGATGAGATCACCTGGGAGCTTGGTGCAATGGAAAAAAGTGGCTTCATGCATTACATGGAAAAGGAAATCTTTGAACAGCCTGATTCGATCGCGCGCGCCATGAGCGGACGCATCGATGAAGAGAATGCAACAGCCAAGCTTGGAGGCCTCAACCTTACACGTCGCCAGCTTGCCGAAGTCCATAGGGTGCGCATAATCGCTGCGGGCACGAGCTGGCATGCGGGTATTGCTGGTTCTTATCTTTTGGAGCAAGTAGCACGAATTCCTGCGCAGGCTGAGCTTGCAAGTGAGCTACGATATAGAAATCCAGTTGTAGAACAGGGATCGCTTTGGTTTGTGGTGAGTCAATCTGGAGAAACAGCAGATTCTCTCTTTGCTATGCGCGAAATTCAGCGAAAAGGGGCCACTGTCCTTGGAATCTGCAATGTCGTTGGATCTACGATCCCACGTGAGTCCGATGGTGGCGTCTATGTTCACTCTGGTCCAGAAATAGCGGTCGCAAGCACTAAAGCCTTTACGAGTCAGCTTACTGTCTTTTTTCTCTTTACCCTCCTCATGGCCCGTATGCGAGATATGTCGCGAGAAGAAGGCCAGAGATTTATCCGAGCTCTTACATGTGTTCCGGATATGGTGCGCGATGCGTTATCAAAGCGCGATCGCATACAGGCAATAGCCAAGAAATACTGTCGCGCCAAAGATTTCCTCTATCTTGGGCGGGGCATTCTGTACCCTATAGCTCTTGAGGGCGCTCTTAAGCTTAAAGAGATTTCATATATCCAT
>JAAYWE010000197.1 GCA_012516755.1 Treponema sp. | reverse complement strand
TATCCGCGATTCCTTTGGAAAAACCCATAAGCACCTCGTGCCAAAGAATCGAAGACTTTTGGTGCGCAATGGGGATAAAGTGGTCGCAGGCGAGATGCTCTGCGATGGGGTAAAGAATCCACATGATATCCTTGCGATTTTGGGTGAACAGGAATGTCAGCGCTACCTCATGGATGAAGTGCAGCAAGTCTACCGTGCTCAAGGCGTAACCATCAACGATAAACATATAGGAGTCATCATCCGACAAATGATGAAGAAGGTCGAAATAGTAAATCCAGGTGACACGGTATTTATTTATGGCCAGCAAGTGGATAAGCATAAATTTCATGAGGAAAACAGACGGGTAATGGAAGAAGGCGGACAGGCTGCAGTAGCGCGCCCGATTCTGCTTGGTATAACGCGTGCATCTCTAAAGATCGATTCCTTCTTTGCCGCGGCGTCTTTCCAGGAGACAACAAGAGTTCTGACAGATGCAGCCATAAAGGGAGAGGTGGATCAACTGCGAGGGCTCAAGGAGAATGTTATCATAGGGCATCTTATACCAGCGGGAACCGGAATGAAACAATACCGTCAACTGAGGCTTTTCGATGCTGAAAATGATGATCTCAACGCCTTGGTAGAGGAAGTGCTCGAAAAGCGAAAGCAGGAACGCGAACTAGCTCCACCTGCTATATTGCAAGATCGTACAAGCGAGATAAGCTTTGAGGAAACAACGATCTTCGACAATGACGAAGGATTCAGCGAAGAGGACCAATCCTTGGAGGAGTAAGATCCCAAGGATTTTTGAGCATGCCCAATTGTATAACTTTATGGTACAGGCACTGCTCTGTATATGCTTGATATGGCCACTGCGATTTAACTTCGGCTAGAATATAGTTTTTAGGCGATGGCTTATTATCGGCCAGAAAACTTTTTAGGCAATTCGAGGCCTTGACATGTGATGGGTGAGAAAGGTATTCTACACCGCTGCGAAAACAGACACCGCAGTTTTTGCAGACCGGTAATTTAAATTATATTGAAGAAAACCGCGCGCGATGCTGACGCGAGCGGATGAAAGGGAGTCTAGAGCTTATATGCCGACGATTAACCAGCTAATCCGAAATGGAAGAAAGCAAACCCAATGGAAGACCAAATCGCCAGCGCTGATGGGATGCCCACAACGCCGAGGTGTTTGTACGCGTGTTATGACTGTAACACCAAAGAAGCCAAACTCAGCCCTCCGGAAAGTGGCACGTGTGCGACTCACCAATGGTATTGAAGTGACCGCATACATTCCTGGAATTGGGCATAATCTTCAGGAGCACTCTGCGGTGCTAGTTCGTGGTGGTCGTGTCAAGGACCTTCCTGGAGTTCGCTATCACATAATCCGTGGAACAAAAGACGCGCTCGGAGTTGAAGACCGCAAACAGGGCCGCTCAAAATATGGCGCCAAGAAGCCAAAGGCTTGAGCGAGGTTGTAAATGGGAAGAAAAAAGAAAGCAATAGACAGGGGGCACGACCCCGATGTCAGATATAATTCGGTTACCGTATCTCGTTTTATCTGCAGAATGATGTGGGAAGGCAAGAAATCTGTCTGCACCGGCATAATGTATGATGCCCTAGATCTCCTTCAGCAGAGATCTGGACAGCCGGCTCTGGATGCTTTTACCAAAGCGCTCGAAAATGTAAAACCCTCTATAGAAGTCAAGTCCCGACGTGTGGGTGGTGCTACTTATCAGGTTCCGATCGAGATACGCGAATCGCGTCGAGAGGCTCTTGCGATGCGCTGGATAATCCAGGCCGCCCGCGCCAGAACTGGTAAGTCCATGTCCGAATGTTTGGCCGATGAGTTTTTCGATGCCTTTAACAACACTGGAGCCGCAATCAAGAAGAAAGACGACATGCACAAAATGGCTGAAGCTAATAAAGCATTTGCCCACTACCGATGGTAATGGGCAAATGCAGGCTATAGGTTGAGCGAAGCTCAGCCGTTAAGCTAATAAAGCATTTGCGCATTACCGATGGTAAAGCGCAAAAGCGTGCTATAGGTTGAGCGAAGCTCAGCCGTTAAGCGAACAAAGCTTTTGCTCACTACCGCTGGTAGGGAGCTAATATTTGCCATAGGAAGCGTGTACCCATCCTTACAGTAATGCTTTTATCTTTGTAATAGCTCTGATATATTGATATTGCAATGGATTCATCAAAGACGCCTCGGGGGAGCCTCAGGGCGCCTATCAGAAATATAGGTATTCTCGCCCATATAGATGCCGGCAAGACATCGATTACCGAGCGTATTCTGCATGTCACAGGAGTGCGTGAAAAGGCCGGAAATGTCGACGATGGCACAACGACTACCGACTATTTGACCGTTGAACGCCAACACGGAATAACAATTAAAACAGCGGCTGTGCGCTTTGTCCATAAAGGAGTCCTCTTTAATCTGTTGGATACTCCAGGCCATGTGGATTTTAGCGCCGAGGTGGACAGGGTGCTCCGTGTTCTTGATGGTGCGGTGATCATTCTTTGTGCGGTATCCGGTGTTCAGGTTAGGACTGGCTTTATAGCTACTGGCTGCCGAGCTCACCATATCCCGCGAATCTATTTCATAAACAAGATGGACAGGCGGGGGGCCGATTTTTTCAGTGCCGTGAAAGAGATAGCAGGTGAACTTGGTGAACCTGTTTTGCCCCTCCAGATACCCACCTTCGAAGATTATCACTGGAATGGGATTGTGGATCTGATCGATATGTCCTGGTATCCTGTTTTGTCGAACGAAGAAGAGAACGAGTCAGAAAACAAAGGCGATAAGATTGCGACCGCATCAAGCGAACATCATTTTCCTATAGAAAAAGCTCCTATTACTGAGGAGATGCGCCGCCTTGCCCTAGAATCTCGAGAAAAGCTTCTCGATCGTGTCAGCATGTATGATGATTCCCTGATGGAAAAACTGATAAGCGGGAGAACCGTCTCTGAAAAGGAAATCCGATCCGCGCTTATTGCACCCATCTGGAAGCAGGAAGTGACACCAATTCTATGCGGTTCTTCCTTTTCCGACATTTCCAGCCGGCTTCTTATGGATGCGATAATCGATTATCTTCCTGATCCTTATTCTCGTGGCTGTCCGCCTGCGAAGGATATGAAAACCGGGAAAGAGATCAGACTGGAAGCTAAACCTGACGCTCCATTTTCAGCTTATATTTTCAAGACAGCCTTTGATGCCGATCTCAACACCCTGGCATGGATTCGTCTATGGTCGGGCCAGCTTCGCGAGGGCATGAAAGTTATGGCAATGCCCTTCAAAAAGATTGCTCAGATGAAGCACCTCTATGGGATAAACGGAGCAGAAATCGAGAAGATCGATTCAGCGGCTGCGGGGGAAATAGTAGGCGCATGTCTGTCCTATATGGAAGCAGGTAGTACTCTCTGTGAGACTCATCTTCAACTCGTCTATGAATCTTTCAAAAATCCCGAACCTCTGGTATCCATAGCGCTGGAACCAACTTCCCAGCAAGATCTTCCAAGACTGCGTAATGCCCTTAAGCGATTTAGCCTTGAAGATGCAGGCCTATTGATCGATGAAGAAAAGGAAACCGGTCGAATAACAATAGCAGGTCAAGGAGAATTACACCTTGACATCGTACTCGAGCGTCTGCAAGAAGAATACGGACTCCGTGTAAGGGCGGGAAATCCCCAGGTTCCTAAGGTCGAGCGACTCATGAAACCTGTTCATATCGAAGAAGAATTCACAGGAGATTTTGGTGGCGAAAAACTTTCGGTGACCCTAGGAATTTCATTGGAAAACCAGAAAGACAAGAACGAAAACAAGGTCATTTTTGCACAGGGATTGCGCCTCTTGGCTAACTACGAGGCAGCTCTGCATCGGGCAGCAGAGACTTCTTTTGCCGTTGGACCATCTGGTGGTTGGCCAATTATTGGGGCTAGACTGATTATTGAACGGATTACAGCTCCCATGGGCGGCGATAGACGAGCAGAAACCGCAGTGGAAGTTGCGACATCTGCGATTCTGCGCAAGGCAGTGAGCCTTGCTGGTAGCTATATACTTGTACCGATCGTCCAGGTTTCTGTCGAAGTACCTGATGCGTGGTTTGGAGCTGCCCTGGCTTCATTACAGGCTCGGGGAGCACGCATAGAAGCTGTGGAGGATGAGGGAGTCGTCAAGTCCATTATTGCCTATGCACCTATGGAAAACTTCTTTGGATATACCACCTCTTTGAGATCCATTACGGAAGGGCGCGGCATTTACCAAGCAAAATTCGATCATTATGGCAATATGAACGAATATTGAGATGGATTTCTATATCCATATTTCCTGACATATAGGCACATATATTTTACAGGAAAGAAAAAAGAGCTTTTCTTCTATAGGGCTATTGCGCAATCTCAATTCTTTGCTTATAATCCGAACGCTCAAACAAGTAAATTATGGCATAGTATCCGACGGCATCGATGCCGGCGGACGGTATTCGTGGTACTTTCATGTGTTGAAATATTGCGAACTGCCGGTGACGAAGCCAAGGAGGAGATTTATATGGCCAAAGAAAAATTCGAGCGTACCAAACCTCATATGAACGTTGGTACCATCGGACACATCGACCATGGCAAGACGACGCTTAGCGCGGCCATCACCATGTACTGCGGGCGCAAGTTCGGCGACAAAGTGCTAAAATACGAAGAAATCGATAAGGCGCCGGAAGAAAAGGCACGCGGTATTACGATCAGCACCAGGCACCTTGAATATCAGTCGAATAAGCGGCATTACGCACATATCGACTGCCCAGGTCACGCTGATTACATCAAGAACATGATCACCGGCGCAGCGCAGATGGATGGTGCAATCCTCGTCGTATCCGCTCCTGACTCTGTCATGCCTCAGACCAGAGAGCACGTGCTGCTGGCTCGTCAGGTTGGTGTGCCAGCGATTATCGTATTCCTCAATAAAACCGATCTCGTCGATGACCCCGAACTCATCGATATAGTAGAGGAGGAAGTCCGAGACCTGCTGAACTTTTATGGATTCCCGGGCGATAAGACCCCCATCATTCGCGGTTCCGCGTTTAAGGCAATGACCGAGCCGGACAATCCGGAAGCCGCTAAGTGCATCGAAGAGCTTCTGGATGCTATGGATAACTACTTCCCGGATCCAGTACGCGATATCGATAAACCTTTCCTTATGCCTATCGAGGACGTCTTTACTATCTCAGGTCGAGGCACTGTTGTTACAGGCCGAGTCGATCGGGGAATCGTCCGTGTCAATGATACTGTCGAGATCGTAGGCATTCATCCCACAAAGACCACTGTTGTAACGGGCGTTGAGATGTTCAATAAGACATTGGATGAAGGCAGGGCCGGAGATAATATCGGCACTCTTCTCCGGGGCATTGAAAAGAAAGAAGTGGAACGCGGACAAGTTCTTGCCAAGCCAGGAACCATCACTCCACACACCAAATTTAAGGGTCAGATCTACTGCCTTACAAAAGAGGAAGGTGGGCGTCATAGCCCCTTCTTTACAGGCTATCGTCCGCAATTTTATTTCAGAACCACCGATATAACCGGTATGGTGACACTGCCCGAGGGCAGGGACATGATAATGCCCGGCGACAATAGCGAAATCGAAGTCGAGCTTATTTACCCGATCGCCATGGAAAAAGGGCTTAAGTTTGCCATCCGTGAGGGCGGCCACACCGTAGCATCAGGTCAGGTAACCGAGGTTATTGCATAAAAAGCTCAAGGCTTATTGTTCAGGGGTTGATATAAGGGAGCCCGACGATAGTCTAAATTATAAGCAACACTTAGGGGTCAACTACTGGACAAATATTTTTGTGAGTGCTAGTATTCCGTGCCCTTCGTTGAGAGGGGCACGTTTTTGTGTGATTTAGTAGCACAAAACCAAGGGTGGGTTCCCCAATCCGCCCGCACCAATCATCGTGAGCGCGCCTGCCTGGGTACGGCCTGCGGTGCAAGTGCAAGAGATCTTTGGAGGAATGATGAAAGACAGAATCCGAGTAAAGCTCAGAGGCTTCGATGTGCGCCTGGTGGATGATAGCGCCAAAAGCATAATTAGAACCGTGCAAGATGCGGGCTCGAAGGTCTCCGGACCGGTGCCGCTTCCCACGCGAATAAATAAATTTACGGTGCTGCGCTCACCTCATGTGCACAAAAAGAGCCGTGAGCAGTTCGAAATGAGGACACATAAGCGCCTAATCGACATAATCGAGCCGACGCCAGAAGTCATGGATGCTCTCATGAAACTCGAACTTCCCTCTGGGATCGATGTCGAAATCAGGCAATAGACTTTTGTCCGTCGCGGCAAATAAAAGAATGCTGTAACGCCCGACTTTGTGTCGGAAGCGTTCAACGCAGGAGTACCGAATGATCGGTGTCATTGGAAAGAAAATAGGGATGACCCAAGTAATCGACGAGATAGGCCAAATTGTGCCAGTTACCGTCGTTCAGGTTGCACCCAATCTTGTAGTTGGAAAGAAGACAGCCGAAAAAGATGGCTACGATGCCATTCTTGTAGGAGTATATGAGAAGAAGAAGACCCGAGTAACCAAACCCTATGCAGGCCAGTTTCCCGAGGGCGTTGCGCCTACGAGGATTCTCCGAGAGTTCAGAGATTTTGAGGGAGAAGTAGAGATTGGCCAGTCGATCGACGCCTCGATTCTAAACGGCGTGCGATATGTCGATGTGATAGCTCCTTCGAAGGGCAAGGGTTTTCAGGGTGTCGTAAAACGCTGGGGGTTCGATGGCGGACGAGGATCCCATGGTTCCAAATTTCACCGAGAACCGGGCTCGACCGGCCAGAGCACTTTTCCACATCATAGCTTTAAGAATATTAAGATGCCCGGGCATATGGGCAATGAGCGAGTAACTATGCAGAACCTCAGGCTTGTCAGGGTTGATCCGGAAAAAGGCGTGGTACTCATTCGAGGCGCAGTTCCGGGTCCGCGCAATTGCGATGTTCTTATTCGCAAATCGATAAAGAAGAGCTGATGACGGAGGACTGTATGGAAGCTAAAGTGATTTCCCTGAGTGGGAAAGAGCCAAGAACAATCGAACTGTCCGATTCCGTCTTTGGATTGCCTATCAATGAAGATGTCATCTGGTATGCGGTTACTAACGAGCTGGCAAATAGCCGAGTTGGAACCGCCTCGACAAGAGATCGAAGCGAGGTTAGGGGAACCAGGGGAACCAACCGCAAGCCATTCTCACAGAAGGGTGGCGGTCGTGCTCGCCATGGCGATCTGAAAGCGAATATCTTTGTGGGAGGCGGCGTATCCTTTGGGCCTAAACCCAGGGATTACTCTTATTCCATACCTCGCAAAGAAAAACAACTTTCGCTCAAGACTATTCTGAGTTTGAAGGTTCAAGATGAACTTGTGTTGATCGTCGAGGATTTCGCAGTGGAATCGGGTAAGACAAAAGACCTTCTCAAAGTTCTGTCAAATGTAGTGGATATAAAGAACCCCGAGAGAACGGTCCTCATTCTCAAGGATGACGATCCGATGATCAAACGTGCCGCAAGGAACATTCCCTGGTTGACATATCTCACCTATAACAGATTGAGGGCTCATGATCTATTCTACGCACGACGGATCATCATGATGGAAGGAGCTTCCGCAAAACTTAACGAGTTTTATGCGAAAGCGACTAAGGAGAGCTGATTATGGAATATGACGCAATTCTTATTGAGCCGGTGCTCTCCGAAAAGAGCAATATATTACGCGAAACTGGTCAGTATATCTTCAAGGTCGATAAGCGAGCCACAAAGCCCATGATAATGGATGCTGTTGCGAAGACATTCAATGTGCATCCGGTGAGCTGCAAGATCATCAATGTCACCTCGAAACCAAAGCGGCTACGCGGCAGACCGGGGCGGACGGCAGAATGGAAAAAGGCGATCGTCAGACTCAAGAAGGGCGAGACGATCAGAGTGTTCGAAGGCGCATGAAAAGGATATAAGGATATAATATGGCGATCAGAACATTTAGGCCTGTCACGCCCGGACTTCGACACCGTGTGCAGGTAGCAAACACAGAGATCTCGAGCAACAAGAGCAAGCCAGCCAAGTCTCTTACAAAAGGAAAGAGCAGTACGGGCGGCAGAGCATCGAACGGCCGAATTTCAGTCCGGCATCATGGGGGCGGTCATAAGCGCAAGTATCGAAACATCGATTTCAAACGCGATAAACTTAATGTTCCTG
>JAAYWE010000196.1 GCA_012516755.1 Treponema sp. | reverse complement strand
TCCCTCTACTCGCTCTATCAATCCCTCATCGACAAGTCTGCTGAATATGACCCTGGCCTTTGCCTTATCCTCCGATGTTACGATTGTTAGGTCATGATACGCCGATGTTGCGCTAAAGTTACCAAATGTTACGCTCACCCACTCCCGAATCTCCGCCGTGAGGTTGCGATTTTTGGAATTTATACGGCTCATCGCCGACTCTAATTTAGCCCTTGCCTCATGCATGGGAAATGGAGGATTACAATTTCTTGCCAAAATCTCTATGCATTTCATTGCATTAGCAGGGCTCATTCCACCCTTGAGCAACGAATGCGCAACATGGAAGAGCGATTCATCACGCTTTCCTTCATCGAAAGAGAGTGTTATGTTTGTTGCGTTTGTTGCGCTTTGTTGCGGATTAGAATTGTTGGCACTGTTATTGCAATTATATAAATGCTTATTTAATAATAAAAGCAAATCATCAGGTACACATGCTAGGTAATCACGCGAGAAGGGGATTATCCATTCATAACGTCCGGCACCGTTGACCGTGGGGGGGGCCATGATGCATCCGCCGTCATTCCGGACATCCAGACCCTTGCCATCACTTGCCTTATCAGCCCCCTGCTCAAGCCTGGGGTCGTAGGTGAAGTAATAGTGCCTTCCGCCTCGTGGTGTGCTTGCCGTGGGGGTTTCGGTTTTATTAAGGCATTCGGGTATCTGTACGGCCCCCTCTTTATACAGATCAAAATCGACAACACTAATGCCCGACACTTTGCCAGTTACAAACCCGACACCAGCCTCCGGGTGCAGTTTCCAGAATCCGCGCACCTCGTCCTCGGTAGGTAGTCTTTCCTGGTATTGTTTCCACGGTACAAGAGGACGTTTACCCTTACCCATCGGTACAACCGAAAGCCCCTGCTGTAAATATGACAGTGCAGCCTCAAGATTGGTCATGCCCACCTCATCAAATACCCAACTCCCTGCAAATCTCCCGGACAGCCGCCTCATATTCCTGCGAACTCATGGGCGGTAATGCCGCTTTCCTGCGCTCGTACTCCAGGTACTTGTCATACAGCCTGCGTCTGTGCATCATCTCTCCCCCTCACTCAAAATCACCAGCACCCCTCCATCCCTGACAGCAATAACAGCCCCATCCGGGATGTAGTGCTCAATAGGCGACACCCCGGCGGTCGTCACGGTACATGCCCGGTGCCAGTATCTATCCCCCGGCTGGCGCTTGAACCAGACCTCGGCGGCCTCCAGCGGCAGGACGTAGAGCAAAATGGTCAACTACCAACCGGCTATAAGCCGGTGGCTTGTAAGTAAGTCGGCTAAAGCCGACCTCCTACGATACGCTCATTGACTGGAGCGCTATCCGGGGAGCATGTAGCATCCAGATAATTTTGTCGGATATTCCGACTGGCATTTAAATCGGCGTTAAGAGAAAAATCGCAATGTTTGCACTTAAAAACAGCTTGGGATTGACGATTGGAGCGGGAAACATGTCCACACCGGCTGCATTTCTGACTGGTGTACCGAGCGTCAACATATTCAACGCTTATCCCTCTTGCATTCGCTTTATAGGTAAGGAATTGTTCAAACTGGAAAAAGTTCCATTTGTGCAGATCCTTGCGCTGTTTTTTGCGAAGCCTTACGTTTTGTCTAATTCCGCTCAGTTTTTCAAGCGCAATCATCGTGCCACTGTCAAGAGATTCTACGATTCGTTTTGTAATCACATGGTTGCAATCGGCTCTAAAACGGTTCTCCTTTTTGGAAATCTTTTTAAGGTGCCTTTTGGCCGATTTGCTACCACAGGATTGCAAAGAACTTCTGATTCTTTCATAACGCTTGGAAACTTTTTTAATACGACCGCCACTAAAGAATTGATTTTCAGAAGTAACGGCAATTTTCTTAATCCCCCTATCAATACCCACAACCTTGCCGGTGACTTCAGGATCGGAAATATCTTTGCTAAAAACCATGTTCAGAAAAACTTTACCTTTTCTGATAAACAGATCAGCAGAACATCGCTTCCATGTAAGATATTGTTCAAAATATTCAGGAACAGAAACGGGAACCTTGATCCGGCCTGCAATAGTAAGCAAAGAAAGCTCGCCCCGGTCAAACCATACATTGTAACTTCTGGCATCATATCGGATAGAAGATTGTTTAGATTTTGGGCAGGTAGCTTTTTGTTTTTTCT
>JAAYWE010000195.1 GCA_012516755.1 Treponema sp. | reverse complement strand
GAGCGGAATTGCTTCAAGTCCTCCCATGCAGGGCGTTTCAGAGCTGTGTCTCTAAGCAGGGCTGAGGGGTGAAAAGTCACACAGACAGGAATTCCTTGAAAATCGAAGCTCCGACCCCGCAGTCTCGAAATTGGATCAGAGAGCCTTAAAAGGCTGTGCGCAGCAATACGACCAACGCATAGAATAAAGTCTGGCTGCAATATATCTATTTGAGCTCGCAAATAGCCTATGCAAGCATCGCACTCAGAAGGCGAAGGTTCACGGTTGTTGGGCGGTCGGCATTTTACTATGTTAGCTATATAGCAGTTGTTGTGCCGCGAAAGATCTATAGCAGCAAGCATCTTGTCGAGTAGTTGGCCCGAAGCTCCCACGAAGGGCAAGCCCTGACGGTCTTCTTCCATTCCAGGTCCTTCACCTATCACCATTACCTTTGGATCTAAGACTCCCTCGCCAAACACAGTCTGCGATCGGGATTGCCAAAGGCCGCAAGCAGTACACTGACTAACCTGCGTTTCGAGAGCTTCGAGATGCGCTTTTCGATCCCATGTCGATGGTATGGCCGAGCTAGACGTTTCTAGCGATATCTTGTGCTCGCACCTTACTCCATAACGGAAAAAATCCTCGATTAGGAAAAGAGTCTCCAAAATCTGTCGGGCTTCAGCGTCTGTGTATGTGCTTTCATTGTATGTGCTTTCATTCTCATTCAAAGCTTTTTCGCTCATAGCTAAATCAAATCCTCGTTCAAGCCAGAATTCCATAGACGACTATGTCCGACTATGACCCTAGGGTTCTCAAAATCTAGACTCATTATCGTCTATTTGTATATTCTCATTCGATATCGAGCTCAATAACCGCTGTTTCCTTAAAGCGAGGACAAGCAATGGCTATTCTGACCTTTCCTTTTTTTGCTTTGCTGGATATCCAAAACGCGCTAACTCCACTTATCAGAGACCTCTGGGCTGGTCCGAGTAGGCTTGCTGGCCCTTTAATTTCGATAGAGTAAGGTTCGAATAGAAAAGGTACAATATTCCCATATTGATCCAGGGCTTTTACAACAATGCGAGTGCTTGGCCACTCCTCTTCTGTAAGGCCTCCAACCCATGGCGTGTCTGACTCTATAGAGAGCTTTTGTGCGGAGCTATCTGCGCCAAAGCTGCGCTCGACCACTTCCTTGCCATTTAAAATGCCCACTATGCGCATCTTTTCATCCGATGCTCCCCAGTTCATACCATAACGAAGAACAAGTCCTTCAATATCTTGAATACTGAGCTTGTGCCTTCGCATAAAAAGCCCCATTCTCAGTTTGTCCCAGAGATCAAGGCTGCTTTCGCCCAAAGACATTGCTTTACCAGCCAGTTTTCGAAAAAGACGAAGATCGTTTCGGGGCCAACCCTCAGCTTCAAGCAATGCTCCTATTAGATCATCGATTACGATAGGCGGATGGGGAAGGTTCGCAAAATGTATTTTATCGGGAAAGAAACGAGCAACAAAACCTCCCGATCTATAGACATCTATGGCATCGCAGTTGGTAAAGACATGGATAGGCAAAAGATGAGAAGCATTCCTCTCGCCCTTGGCAAATATTGAAGCTGGCTCTAGGACAATGCGCTCTGAGGGCGAGATTTGACTGCTATAGAAGAGACCTGCGTATTTTGGTATCCGAAAAGCATCGGCCACTCCATGGTAACAAATTCTATCTCCGGAACCAAAGTCTTTGTGAGTATGATAGTCAAAAGCGCACCAGCCG
>JAAYWE010000194.1 GCA_012516755.1 Treponema sp. | reverse complement strand
AAGCATATTCCCTGGATCCACAATCTTCGTGACACCGACGCAGCGGTCGGAGTCGACGATGAACTTACAATTCGACTCATTAGGCTCTTCAACGAACCGGCTGGCCAAAAACTCCTCTTAGAAGTGGGAACTGATCCTTCCATAGTCGAAAAGTTGGATCTGCTTGGCATATCCGGAGTGGGAAATCTCATCGCTGCCATAAAGTTCGCAAAGTACTATGAACTGGGTGAAGATGATATCGTATTCACAATGTTCACCGACTCGATTGAGCTTTATCAGTCCCGTCTTGCGGAGCTGACTGAGGAGCGGGGTTTATACGATCAGCGCCAGGCTGACCGCGACTATGAATGCCTGCAGGGCTTATCGGTCGATTATGTCTTTGAGATGACGCATGTCGACAAGCGGCGTGTGCACAATCTGAAATATTTTACATGGATAGAACAGCTTGGAAAGGAGCTGCCAGAGCTCCGAGCTCAGTGGAGCGATTATCGCAACTATTGGTCCGGTCTGCATGAGCAAGTATGCGCGCTCGATGCGCTTATCGAAGACTTCGATGCGGAGGTTCAAAAGTGATCCTCTTAAAGGATTGCCTTCGAGTAGTTCAACTAGAAGCTGAAGATCTATGCGGCGTCGATGTACTGGTGGAAGGAAATCGGATAACTCAAATTGCAAAAAACATCGCGGTTCCTTGTGGTTCTCGTGTTATCGACGCTTCGCATCTTGTTGTAGCGCCGGGCTTAGTCAATACACACCATCATTTCTATCAGACCCTTTCGCGCAATCTGCCCGCCGTGCAGACCGCCAAGCTCTTCGATTGGCTTGTTTACCTCTATGAAATATGGAAAGGTATAGACGAAGAGGCGGTCTATGTCTCGAGCCTTTTGGCCATGGCAGAATTGATAAAGACGGGATGCACAATCTCAACGGATCACCATTACATATATCCACAGGGTTTTGAAACAGATATTCCTACTCTTCAATTTAAGGCTGCATCCGATATCGGCATGCGCTTTCTCGCCACCCGCGGTTCTATGTCCCGATCGAAGAAGGATGGTGGGCTTCCTCCTGATTCAGTAGTACAGGACGAGGACACAATCCTAGAACACTGCGAACAGACGATCCAAAAATTCCACGACTCAGCTTCTGATTCGATGCGGCGTGTTGCGCTTGCTCCTTGTAGCCCTTTTTCGGTCTCCGAGGAACTGATGAGAGAATCGGCGATCCTGGCCAGGAAATATGGAGTGAGGTTGCACACTCATTTGGCAGAAACCTCCGATGAAGAGGATTATTGTGTCCAGATGTATGGCCGACGCCCTCTTAGGCTCATGGAAGACTGTGGCTTTCTTGGAGCCGATGTTTGGTATGCTCATGGTATCTTTTTTAATGATGAAGAGTTAGAGACGCTTGCCAAATCCAAAACAGGTATTGCTCATTGCCCCTCGTCCAATATGAGACTGGGCTCTGGCATATGCCGCGTAAGAGAGATGTTGGACATCGGAGTACCTGTGGGGCTTGCTGTGGATGGCTCTGCTTCCAATGATAGTTCGGACATGCTCGGCGAGATAAGACAGGCGCTGCTGCTGCAGCGCATACGCTATGGTGCTACCGGCCTGACTTCCAAAGAAGCCTGGCAGATGGCAACTAAAAGCGGTGCTGAGATCCTGGGTTGGGAGCAATCTGGTTCCATCGAAGTAGGATCCCTGGCAGATATAGCTTGCTGGAATGTCGACAAACTTGCATATGCAGGCTCGCTATCAGACCCCTCGGCTGCACTCCTGTTCTGCGGCTATGACCATGCCGCAGAGATGGTTATTGTCAATGGCAAGATAGTGGTCGACAATGGCCGCATCGTCTGCATCGACGAGGAGAAGCTAAAAGAAGATGCAAATATGGTCGCTCTTCGATTATACAAAAAGGCAGGAATAGCATAAGAATTATGGGAGAAGAATGCCTCGATCTTGGAAGGAGATTCTCTCTTAAAGGAGATTTTTGGAATGGATAGAAATAGAATCAAGAAGCTCATAGATGATCTTCGCAGCAAGAAAATCGCAATGTGTAAAAAGGATTTCTTGTTGACGTGGGAGAAGTCCCTCCCAGAAATCCAGGCCACCTTCCTCGTGGCCGATATCCTTCGCGCAATGAGAGAAAGCAATATTTCGCCTAAAGTCTGGGACTCAGGCATCGCGGTGTCGAACTTCCGCGACAATTCGACTCGCACTCGCTTTTCATTTGCATCTGCATGCGATCTGCTCGGTCTCTATGTGCAGGACCTCGATGAAGGCAAAAGCCAGGTCGCCCATGGCGAAACAGTGCGCGAAACAGCCACCATGATCAGCTTCCTCACTGAAGCAATTGGCATTCGAGACGATATGTACCTTGGAGAGGGCGATCGGTATCAGCGCGAAGTCGGTGCTGCGCTCGACGATGGCGTCAAAGCAGGTGTGCTGCCTTCCAGGCCTACAATCGTCAATCTACAGAGCGATATCGACCATCCGACACAAGCTATGGCCGATTTTTTGCACCTTGTGCATTACTTTGGAGGCCTCGATAATCTAAAAGGCAAAAAGATCACGATGAGCTGGGCTTACAGCCCCTCTTATGGCAAGCCGCTGTCCGTGCCACAGGGCATCATTGGTCTTGCAAGCCGCTTCGGCATGGATATTGTGCTTGCATATCCAAAGGGATACGATCTAATCCCTGATGTCGTCGAACTGGCTAAAAAGCAAGCAATTGACTCGGGCGGCAGTTTTACATATGTCGATTCGATGGACGAAGCATTCAAAGATGCCAATATTGTGTATCCCAAAAGCTGGGCGCCATACGATGTTATGCTCCGCCGCGTGCCCCTTCTCCATGCTGGAGATAAAGAAGGCTTGAAAGAACTCGAAAGAGAAGCTCTCGCCAACAATGCAAAATTCAAGGACTGGGAATGCACCGAAGAAAAGATGAAGCTCACAAGGAGCGCGGCACCAAATTCCTCACAGGCGCTCTATATGCATTGTTTGCCCGCAGATATAACGGGTGTCTCCTGCGCAGCGGGCGAAGTTGCTGCCAGCGTCTTCGATCGCTACCGCGATGCGACCTATCGCGAAGCGAGCTTTAAGCCCTATATCATCGCGGCGATGATTCTTTTAGGTAAATTTGAGCGGCCGGCTGAGCTACTCGAGAGCCTCTTGGCTAGAGGCAGACAGAGGACTTATGGCAACTTCTGATTCTAGGGTCTAAGAATACTAGAGCACCGAGCTTATCTAGAGTCTACTTGCTTTTCTCACAGTGATACAGAGAGCGATACTACAAGTGACCCTAAAATGCAAAGAAAGCGAAGGAGGCTGCCTAGAATGGCGCCGCTTTTTGAGTTTTCACTACCCTATATAAAGTCCCATCACTTTTTTTGCGATTTCAGCTTCTTGCTAGAGCCTGCAAGTTGTTCCTTCAGCTGTTTGAATTCCTTGGAACCTGGCTTTATGCCAAGATCCTTTGCAAGAGCGCCCCAGCCTTTTTGTTTATTCTTTTGATACAGCTCAACCACAATGTTAAGCGGCTTACTAGAAAGATGGGCCAGTGCTGCAGCAAGATATACTTCGCCAGGCGTAAGCCCTTGCGATAACGCGAAAGTGATGCTCGCTGTGGGCTGTCCCCAGACCATGGAGACTTCTGTCTGAAAGACCTGCATATTGACTTTTGCACTTATATTGAGCTCATTCAAGCCAGCTTCAAGCTCAGCATCACCGAGACCAAAAGTGATGACTTGCGCTTTAGCGCTCAGTACTACTAAACATACGATAATGGAAATTGCAATCGATCGCTTCATAGAACACCCCTTTTTCAAATATACTATGGCAAAAGCGCACCAACAATATGAACTATAATAAATGCCGATAGTTGCGCCCATTAGTATGTCATAGTCTAGACCGGGCTTGAGCCTCTTCGATGAGATAATGATGGAGCACGACTGCCTTATTGAATTCGGTATCTCGAGACGCAAAAAGCAGAGTGATCCTGCCCTTGCGTGCGCACAGGTTTATAGATTCGATTCATCATAATATCAAGCATAGCTGCTCCATATGCCTCAAAATGCACTCGGTATCTCTTTGTTTGAAAAAGAGATACCGTAAGTCCGGGTGAGAATCTCAGTATTGTGTAAGCCCTCAGCAGGCCCACTCCACTGAATCATGCCTCCCGAAAGTATCAGCGCTTCCCCTCCAAGAAAAAGGCCCAATTCGATATCGTGCGTTGTATAGATTATTGTTATACCTGAATCGGCGAGCGATGCGAGCACATCAGCGATATGCCGCGAATGCGCTGGATCCAGCATGCTTGCTGGCTCATCCAGAATTAGAATAGAAGCCCCCTGAGCAAGGCAACGCGCGATCCGCACAAGCTGAAACTCGCCACCGGAAAGCTCACCAATATTGCGCATGCTAAAGGAATCGAGCTTGCAAAGAGAAAGCGCCTGCAATGCGGCTTCTTCATCCTCCAATCCAGGCAAGGCCAGAACTTCCATGCGAGGCGTCCGACCCATCAATACAAAATCCATTACTCGATAATTGAAAGCGAGTTTTTCGAGTTGTGGCAAAAATGCTATCAATTGCGAGCGCTCTCTAGCCGAATAGGAGTTCAGTGAGCGACGATTCAGGCTTATGGAACCAGCGCGCGGACTGAGGCGACCAGAGAGAATGGATAGCAGGGTCGTTTTTCCAGCTCCGTTGGGGCCGAGGATGGCAAGCGTTTGGCCGCGCGCCACATCCAGCGAGATATCCTCTAGCAAGGGCTGATCCTGTCTCCATCTGAAAGAGATATCTCGCGCTGAAAGAAACGAGCCATCATTCATCAGGCCATTCATCGAGCGATTCATCGAGCGAGCTCCACTTTTCTTGTAGTAAGCAGGATCGCAAAGCTCAGCGCGCCCAAAAGAGAGGTTATTATGCCGAGCGGAATTTCACCTGAAAAAACGGAGCGTGCGATAGTATCGGAAATAAGAACGAAAATAGCTCCTCCGAGCATAGAACTCGGTATCACGAATCGCCCATCTGGACCATCTACCGCGCGCACGATTTGAGGAATGATAAGCCCGACCCATCCTACCACTCCGCACACGGCTGTCATTACTCCTACGCCTGCCGCAGCCGCTACGCTGACTATTCTGCGTTCCAGAGATGGCCGAATGCCAAGCGAATGCGCTACCGCATCGTCGAGCGATAGCAGATTGACCCTCCAACGCATTCCATAGAGCACTACAAGAGACAGGAGAGCAATTGGCGCTGCGGATTCGAGTCTTTTCCAACTCATTGGCACCATCGATCCCATTGTCCAGAAAACAATATCAGGCAACTGATGCAGAGGATCGGCAATATACTTCATCAAGGATAGAAGCGATGAAAAAAAGGCTGATACAGCTAGCCCAGCGAGCACAAGCCTCAAAATCTGCCCGCCATATCTGAATCGCTCGGAAAGCCATATCGAAAGAGCAAGCGCTAGCACTGCCATGCCGAAGGCCAGCGCAGCGATGACCGAATACGCGCGCAACCCTAGGACGAGCGCGAGCGCAGCTCCGAAAGCTGCCCCTTGCGATACACCCAGAAAACCCGCATCGATTAGGGGATTACTAAAGATAGATTGAAGCGAAGCTCCCGCACCCCCAAGCACAAGTCCAAGCAATATCGCTCCCAGGATGCGTGGCAAGCGAGAATTTAGCACGATTTGACGCGCGATTGAATCTGTTCCTAGCAGGGCAGGATTCATTATGCCGGGTTTTGGATAGCGTCCGATAAAAAGCGAAAGCGCGGCTATCGCGATGAGCAAAATTACGAGAAGAAACCACAGATAAGAACGTTGCGAAATCGCCCTGTAAGTTCTATTAGAAGGCAGATGAGAGTCTGAGCTCGAAGAAACATCGATCATAGCCGATACGGGACACTCATGCTTCACGCTAGAACTGTTCCCCGACATCGCCTTGTATCTTAGGCGCGATATTAGTGTGGAAAGCTGCTTCATCGAATCCATACATAAAGTTGAAAAAGTCTTCTGTAGTTCCAATAACCGAAATATCGGTGAATAACGCCGGATGAAGCATCTTTGCAAGCCATGTCAACCCCAGAATCCACCGCGTATCCGGCTGATCCCAGGAATAAAAATCCTGCGGAAAACCGTATACCTTCCCTTCCCTAACTGCTTTTAGCGAAGAAAGCCGCTTATCTTTTTTGAAAGCTTCGGCTGCTTCTGATGAATTTGCACGATAATTGATGATACACACTACATCAGGATTCCAAGCTGCTATCTGTTCAACAGATACAGTCGCCCATCCGGAGCCAAGGTTCGCTCCTTTCCATACAGGAATGCCACCTGCGCGCTCCGCTAGGATTGTTTGCATCCATGAATCAGGCGGAACCTTCCAGACCGATTCTCCAGAAGCAGCAAGCTGCAACAAAAGGACCTTTGGTTTCTGTGACGCAGATAGCTTGGTTGTGCGGCTCATAATTTTCTTCTCATGGCCAGCATACCAGCTAATTACTTCTGCGGCATGTACCTGGTTTCCAAGAACCTTGCCCAATGTTGCGATATCCTCATAGTACTGCTCAGGCGTCTCTAGCATCAAATAGACCTGGCGGATACCCAGCGCATTCAGTGCTGCCTCATACTGACTTCTCGATATCGATTTGAGGAGCACAAGATCAGGTTTGAAGGACGCGATCACTTCTACCCCCGCACTCTTGTCAAAGCAAACCTTTTCCTTAAATGCTGGATCTACCTCCGACATGAAGAGCCCCAAACCTTGATCACCGCTAGAATAAGCTACAAGTCTCTTCCCTGCATCAGGAAAAAGATAGATAGCATCCGCAAGCATATTTGCTCCGCGCCCTGCTAAGACAATGCGCTGTTGAGCATCGACGCTACCAACCACCAAAATCATTAAAATAAAAGTTAAGAGTCGAATAGTGCGTTCCATAATTCCATTATTGTAGATGCCAAAGCAAGACCAGTCAAGAAATAAGAGGATTATTGGGCTCGAAGATATGCTGCCTGGCTACTTCTGCATAGAATTGTCGCACATCATCTAACCATAGAATAAGGACGATAATTCTTGCTCCAAAATCGAGATTGTGGGCTTGCTAAGCTGATTTAGCCAGTTGGTCTTCTAACATGCTCCGCCACAAATTCACGATAGAGCCCATTTTGTTCCATAAGCTCTGTGTGTTTGCCAAAACCAGCAATGCGCCCACCATTCAAGAAGAGCACTCGATCGACATATTGAATGCTTGATAACCTATGGGATACTGCTATAACCGCAGCCTGTGCGAATTCTGGCATTGCGGCTAGCGAATGCCATAAGGCTTCTTCGTTATTGGTATCGAGGGAGGCGGTCATATCGTCGAGTAAGAGCAGAGCTGGATAGCCTGCGAGCGCTCGGGCTATTGCTATACGCTGTTTCTGCCCTCCTGAAACGCTTGTGCCGCGCTGTCCGAGCTTGGTTTCTAATCCATCTGAAAAATATTCGATTTCTTCTGTGAGACGAGATACTTCGATGATACGAAAGAGCTCTTCGTCAGTAAGGTTCTGCCCTTCTCGACAACCAAACAGGATATTCTCTCGTATCGAGCCGCTAAACAAGAGAGGGTCTTGTGGCACATATCCTATAAGGCCGCGAATCTCTGTCGGATCCAGGCTGCGCACTGGCTTATTATTTATCATTACTCGTCCCTTCTGAGGTTCGAGTAAACCTAGTGCGGTCTTAATAAGGGTGGATTTTCCTGATCCAACCGGTCCTATTATAAGGAATTTTTCGCCCGGCAATATCTCCAGGCTGATATCCGATAGAGCTGCTTTGCGCCGTTGCTCATATCGCAATGTGACATTTTCGAAACAAAGGGAGCGAAAAGCCTTATCGCTTGCGATATCTTTTTTTGGTGTAGATTTTTCCTGTCTCTGAGCAGATACTTTATTTTGATTCTGAATCGACGGGTCATATTTTTTCTGAGTCGATGTTGCACATTGCTTTTGAGATCCAGTCTCATATTGTCTAATCTCTTCAAGCCTATCTATATTGACAAATGCTCGCTTACCAAACACAAAGAGCTGTGGGATATCCAGCACAGGATAAATGAGCATATTGAGATAATTATAGAAAGCGTAAAAAGTTCCTATCGAGATACTTCGCTTTGTCACCATCAATCCGCCCACGAACACAAGAGCAATCTGTGCCACATAGTCGATATACTGATAGATGAGGTGCATAACTGTCTCCAGCTTTATGACAGCCATCTCCGTATTGAATCGCTTTTTAAGAGCATCCTCGAAGAAACTTGTGTATTTTTCTTCACTTGCAAAGGCCTTTATGACACGTACTCCCGAAAAACTCATTTCAAGTTGGTTGTTTATCTCAGATATGGCTTGCTCATTTTTATTCACACGATCATAGATCGCCGCCTGTGTCCGGCTAAACACAAAAAGCATTACAGGCAGGGAAGCAAGAGATGCGAGAGCGAGTCTCCAATCGAGACTGAACATTGCAATGATGCAAAATGTGACCTTGCTTGCAGACTCGACGGCTCGAAAAATGCCGGAACATAAAAACCAGGAGATCTTGGGAAAATCTGAAATGTCAGATGTCAAGCGCGTAATGACATCACCTGATCGGAATTCGCTGAAAAATCGAATGTCCTTTCGCACTACTTCGCCGAAATACCTTTTGCGCACAATGTAGTCGAAAACCATATTGAGCGCTCCGCGTACACCAGGGAATATGCCCGCAATAAGCCCCGCTACGCCTATTGCTGCAAAATAGAGCGCTATGCGTTTCACTTGAGCCATTGCAACATCTTCGCTCATTTTTGTATCTATTGCATGTTCAAGTAAATCAAAGAGTTGCTTTGTAAGCAGAGGAAAAGCCACAGCAACCGCACTCGATACAAGTGTCAAGAATAGCAAGAGCCACACAAGAGCTTGGCGTTCTCTCCAGACCTCACGTATCCAGCGAAGATGATATAATTTCTGGTTCATACAAGCACCCGTTTGCCTGCTGGAAACTGCTGATCCACAAGAAGTCGATAGGCCGGCAATTCTTCGTAGAGGCTTTCATGAGTTCCTTCGGTTATGAGCTTGCCTTCATCTATATAGAAGATTCGGTCGGCTTTCAGAATCGAAGAAAGCCTATGGGCAACCACTACCATCGTCCTTCCCTTACGAAGCACATCCATGCTCCCTTTGATATGTTTCTCTGTGGTCATGTCCACATTGCTGGTTGCCTCGTCTAGCAGAATGAGATCTGGATTAGCCGCAAGTGCTCTTGCAAAAGAAATCAATTGGCGTTCGCCAGAGGAGAGATTTGAGCCTCGCTCCCAGAGATTTGCCTCAAGCCCATCGGGAAGCATGGAAACCGCTTTATCGGCATGCACAATTGAAAGCGCTGATTTGACTTCGTCTTCCGTGATTTCTTTGTGATACAGCCTCACGTTTTCCAAAACAGAAACTGGAAACATAAAGGATTCCTGCAACACAAGCCCAATATGCCGGCGCCAAGCAACAATGTCGATTTCGTCGAGAGGAATATCATCGACCAACACCTTGCCTCTCTGAGGAAAGACAAAACCGCAGATAATGCTTATTATTGTAGATTTGCCCGAGCCGCTCGCACCTACAACCGCGGTAAAGCTTCCCTTTGGAATGACAAACGAAACATCGCGTAGCACCCAGTCCTCATCCTCGTAAGCAAACCAAACATGATCGAAGCGAATCTCTCGCTCGAAAGTT
>JAAYWE010000193.1 GCA_012516755.1 Treponema sp. | reverse complement strand
TGTCGCACTGATCAGATGTGAGAGTTACGAAGCCGAAAAGCTGGATAAAACGATTGAAACATGCGCAGAAATTGCGAGTCTTCCTGATTTACAAGGCAAGACAATCCTCATAAAGCCAAATGTTTTGAATGCCTCGCCAGCTTCAAAGGCGGTTACAACCAATCCTGCCTTTGTCGAAGCGGTCATTCAATTTGCAAAGTCCAGAGGCGCAAAAGAAATCCTGGTGGGTGATTCTCCAGGATGGCAGCCAGTCATGCTAGCTGCAAAGACTTCTGGTATCTACGATGCGGTCCAGCAAAGTGGTGGTACCTGGGCGGATTTCCGAGAGGTTTCTCCGCATCCTGTCAAAGAGGGCAAGAAGCTCAAGAACATCCCTCTGACATCACTGGTAGAGGAGGTTGACTTAGTCATAAATCTTCCAAAACTGAAGAATCATGGCCTTATGACATATACGGGCGCAATCAAAAACCTTTTTGGACTTATCCCTGGGACAGCAAAGAGTGCGATGCATCTTCAATACCCCGCGGTTATCGATTTTGGCGAGATGCTTGTGGATCTGGCTCTATCTATTCCTAATTGCTTTACTTTTATGGATGCGATCATCGCAATGGATGGGCAAGGCCCTGGATCTGGAACACCCTACTCGCTTGGCATTGTCCTGGCATCTAGGAGTGTTGCAAAGCTAGACTGGATTGCGTCTCAGTGTGTAGGCTATGACCCTAGAAATATATCCTATATTCTTGATGCAATGGAAAGAACATTTGGAAGCGCAAATATTACGGAACCTTCGACTTACCCTCTAAGAGTCTCGGAAATAGAGCATAGTGGTTTTAGGCGGCTTCCTTATACAAGCAAGCTTGGCAAAAGACTCAGCGCAATACCGAGAGGCCTTCGTTCCTTAGCCGGGAAGCTGATACACCTTAGACCTATATTTCATAAAAATAGGTGCATCGGTTGCAGTGCGTGCATCGAGATATGTCCAGCAAAGGTATTATTGCTCGATAGGAAAAATGGCTCGAACATCATTAGAATCAATGACAAGCTCTGTATCACTTGTTTTTGCTGCCATGAGGTATGCCCGGCCAAGGCAATTACTGTAGGACGCGCGCCGGTCCGTATTGTGCATCGACGCTTGCCTGGCCTTTGATATGAGAAGCTATCCATGGCTAGCAAAGCCGGCAAAGGAGGAAAAAGAGTGGCTCATGTCAGTCTTGATGGTTTAATTCGCTTTGGGAACTTATCCGATTTGGAGACTATGGATTTGATCGCTCCTATGGAAAAGAATGGCTATTTGGTACTTCAAGCAGATGCGCTTCGCGAGTGCTCCCGAATTGCGTTTACGAAAATAGCTTATCTTATGCCTGAAACGCAATATGATGCTTTTGCTAAGATCATCGAGGATCCTGAGGCTAGCGAATATGATCGATTTGTCGCATCTTGTCTTTTAGAAAATGCACTGATTTCTGGAAAGAGAAGATATCCGATATGCCAAGACACCGGGACCGCGCTTGTCTATGGATGGCGCGGTGACCGCATAGAAATCGAGAAAAACATTGACTTGGAAGAATTACTAGTTCAGGGCGCAGCACAAGCCTGGACGCAGGAGAAATTGCGCAACTCTCAGATGGGTCCTCTAAATATGATGGAAGAGTGTAATACAAAGGACAATCTGCCTGCAGGTATCCAAATTCGTTCTATAAAAGGAAAGGAACTTAGGCTCACCTTTGTCGCAAAGGGAGGAGGCTCCGCTTCTCGCTCTTCGATCAGCATAGAGAGCCCCGCTATTCTGAGAGCAGATAAACTGGAGAATGTTCTGCGTTTGCGCATCAATGCATTGGGTCCTTCCGGCTGCCCTCCTTACGCGATTGCGATGGTGCTCGGCGGTACAAATCCTGCACAGTCTTTGTATGCTGCGGAACTCGCGGCCCTAGGCCTACTGGATAATCTTCCTACATCTGCTAATGGCGATGGTATGCCCATGAGAGATATTCTCTGGGAAAAGAAAATGCTGACAATAGCTCGGGATAGTGGATTTGGGGCTCAGTGGGGAGGTTCGCATTTTGCCGTCTCCACAAGAGCAATAAGACTATCACGGCATGCGGCAAATCTACCTTTGGCGATCGCAGTTTCCTGCGCAGCAAATCGGCATGTCTCTGTATTTATAGATAATTCGGGATGGTATATCGAGAAACTATCACCTCCTTCACAATGCTTAGAAAATAAGGCACAAGAAATCATTCTGCAGACAAGCGCCAAGGCCGAGATTATACAAATAACGCAATCGGATGATAGCTGGCTTTCAAAATTAAGGTCATTGCAAGCGGGTACGATGGCCCTTATTTCAGGACCTGTTCTTTTGGCGCGGGATATGGCTCATGCGCGCCTTTTGCGCATGCTCAAGTCTGACAAAAAACTTCCCGATTGGTTCATCGGATTACCGGTATTCTATGCCGGACCAACAGAGGCTAAGCAGGGAGCCAAGACTGGAGCCTTTGGGCCTACTTCTGCTTCGAGGATGGATAGCTATCTTGAAGCTTTTATGAAAGTCGGTGCTTCGATGGTTACAATCGCAAAAGGAAGCCGTAGCAATGAGGCGCGTAGAGCTATAGCCACTCATAGAGGCGTATACTGCGCTGCAATCGGAGGAGTAGCCGCGCTCAATGCAGAGCGCTTCTTACAAAAACTGGATACAATTCAGTTCGAAGACCTTGGAATGGAGGCTGTCCGTATCGCAGTGCTTGATAGACTGCCCGTCATTATAGCTATCGACTCACATGGAAAAGACATCTATGATTCCTAGGTCTCGCTAGGCTTCAATCGCTAGGCTTTAAGAGAGCCAACTAATCTGTCTGCAAGGTATAGGGCTGTCACCATAAGAGCGTGCCTTAACTCCCCTTCTCCGATGCGGCGTCGTACTTCATCTGCATCTACAAGGTAAGCGTCGATGATTTCATTTTGATCGAGGTGCCGATCGACTGCAGGTTTTGGATCCAGCGCAACAAAAACATGAAAATGATTATCCTGAATCGCAGGGTTTGGAAATACGGTACCCGCATGAAGGATCTTATCCGAAACCCAACCAGTTTCTTCAGCTAGCTCTCTGGCAGCCGCATGAGAAGGCTCTTCTCCATTCTCCACCACGCCGCCCGGGAATTCCAAGCTAAGCTCCTCCGCTCCATGCCGATACTGCCGCACCATTAAAAACGAAGTGCCGACATCTGTTCGCACATAGGGAACGATCACCGCCCAATCTTGGGCTCTCATCAAGGAAAAATGGCCTGTCCGTCCATCGGGGCCTTTGCTTTCTCTCTCCAATACGCTGAACACATTGCATTCATAGACTTTGCGAGTGGATATTTCCATCCATTTGCGTCCACCATTTCCATCGCCTGCAACCATATTATTCTCCGCTAGCATCCTATTCTGGATGGCTTAGATGGGCAAGCTCTCTATGAAATTGTGCAACTTTCCCTTGTCGAAATTCCGCGAGATCTTTATAATCAATAAAATGAATATCAAACCCTGCAACCGATTGCGCAATAAGGCTCTCAGGGTCTTTTTTCTTATGGGCGCAGGCCTTGCGCTATTTGGTCAGAACATCCCTAAGAGTTTATCTATGGAGAAACTTATCATGCAATCTTATCGTCCTCTCGTCGTTGCTCATCGTGGTTTTAGAAGTATTGCTCCAGAGAATACGCTTCTCGCAGCACAGAAAGGTTTTGATGCGGGTGCCGATATGTGGGAGCTCGATGTTGCAGCATCGAGCGATGGCGTATTGGTCGTTCTGCACGATAACACGCTTTCGCGCACGACAGATGCTAAGACTCGCTTTCCATCTCGTTCTCCATGGACCGTTTACGATTTCACGCTTGCAGAACTCAAATCCCTCGATGCTGGCTCATGGTACGCCCAGACAGATCCTTTTATGCAAATTGCTGTTGGAAGAGTAAAAACCTCTGAACTTGCATCTTTTAAAGATATTAAAATTCCCACACTGCGCGAAGCGCTCGAGTTGACGAAGCGTTTAGGATGGCGAGTCAACATCGAAATCAAAGACGCAACTGGATTTGCTTGCGATGCTTGGATTGTCGAGAGAACCGCTGAGCTGATAAAAGAGCTCGACATGGTTCCTTCGGTTTTGATTTCGTCTTTCAATCATGATTACTTAAAGCGAATGAAGAAGGCTATCCCAGAGATAGCCGTTGCTGCTCTAATCGATAAACCGCTCTCAGATCCAATTCAAATATTGAGAGATATCGGAGCAGTGGCTCTAAATCCGAACGAAAAATATCTCGATGGAGCAACAGTTAAAGCACTAAGATCCGCTGGTTTTGGTGTGCTTCCATGGACTGTAAATGATGCTTCGAGGATGAAAACCCTTCTCAATTGGGGTGCGACCGGGCTTATCACCGATTTCCCGGATAAAGCCCTGGAATTGGTCAACAAGAGTTTTTAGAGGACTTTTGATTTGGTTTCTATTGCATGCTCAGAAAAACTATAATATACTATTTCTCGTAAAGAATCCGGAGGCTGATCCGGTAATCCATAATAATCCTGGAGGCAGAGTGATGAAAAGAGTCGTTTTGCTGATAGCCGTTCTGCTCATGGCTGTCGGTGCCTATGCCCAGACAACGGTCGAATTTTGGCATGCTATGGCTGGTCATAATGGCGAAATGGTACAAATCATCAGCGATCAGTTCAATGCAAGTCAAAAGGAATTCAAAGTAGTTCCCGTTTATAAGGGATCTTATGTGGACACAATGAATGCTGGTATTGCTGCCTTCCGCGCTGGGCAAGCGCCTGCGATCATTCAGGTCTATGAAGTCGGAACTGCCACGATGATGGCGGCCAAGAATGCCATCAAACCTGTCTATCAGCTTATGGCTGAGAATAACATGAAGTGGAGCTCCGATATCTATATACCAGCTATTAAATCCTATTATTCTACTTCTGATGGCAGAATGATTTCGATGCCATTCAACAGTTCTACTGCAGTTATGTATTACAATAAGGATGCATTCCGAAAAGCTGGACTTGATCCTGAAAAGCCGCCCGTCACATGGCCTGAATTCTTCGATGTCGCTAAGAAACTAAAGGCTTCTGGCATGGAAGGTGGCTTTACAACCAACTGGATAAGCTGGATTCAGCTAGAGAATTTCTGTGCGTGGCATAATATTCCATTTGGCACCAGAAGCAATGGATTCGATGGCCTCGACACACAGCTTGTATTCAATAGTCCAGTAGTCGTTCGGCATTTCCAAAATATCTACGATCTCTCCAAGACTGGCGTATTCATCTATGGTGGCCGCGAAAACAAAGCCAATCCACTCTTCACATCTGGTCGAGTGGGACTACACTTCGAGTCGATCGGCGGATATGGAAATATGAAGGCAACCTGCAAGTTCGACTTTGGTGTTGCGCGCTTGCCCTATTACCCCGATGTGCCTGGTGTTCCACAAAATTCCTGCATCGGCGGTGCTTCTCTCTGGGTATTCAATGGCAGACCGGCGGCTGAATACAAGGGGGTCGCCGAATTCTTCAATTTCATCTCTAAACCTGAAATTCAAGCTCTCTGGCACAAAGAAACTGGCTATCTGCCTGTTACCCAAGCTGCCTATGAGCTTACAAAATCTCAAGGTTACTATGTCACCAACCCTGGGCTCGAAGTAGCTATCAAACAGCTTACCAACAAAACGCCTACCCCGAACTCAATGGGTATTCGCTTTGGTAATATGCCCATAATTCGCGAAATCGAAGACCAGGTATGGGAAGAAATCCTCTCTGGAAAGATCTCGGTAAAAGACGGCCTCGACAAGATGGTACGCGAAGGAAACAAACAATTGCGCGAGTTTGAGAGGCTAAATAAGTAAATGACCAGTTCCGCTCTGTGAACTTTCGAAGTCTCGGAGCAGGCAAGAAAGAGCTATTTTTGTAACAAAAAGGCCGCCGGTCGGCGGCCTTTTTTAGCGCAGGAATATGAAATGAATGCGCGCTATACAACATTTTTGCGTTTTAGTATAATAATCTAACTTTTCTTCAGGAACTGCTATGTCTAAACAGTATGAGTTCAAAGCTTCAATATTGCCCTATCTTCTCGTGCTGCCACAGATGGTAATCGTTTTTCTATTTTTCTTCTGGCCTTCAGCTCAGGCCATTTTGCAATCCTTCTATCTACAAGATCCCTTCGGCGGCAAAATGATTTTTGTGGGCTTTGAGAATTATTCAAAACTGCTTGTTGATCCCGATTATTGGCAATCTTTCTGGGTATCGACGGCCTTTGCGCTCTTCATAACCTTAAGTTCGATGGTTGTTTCTCTTTTTCTCGCAATCCAGGCAAATAAGAAAATCAGATTCGCTTCTTTCTATAAGACAATGCTAATCTGGCCATATGCCGTATCTACTCTCGTCGCCGGAGTCATATGGCTTTTCATGTTCAACCCAAATGTAGGCGTTATTGCATATGTGCTTAAGCATACTTTTAATGTCAACTGGCAATATCTATTGAACTTTAATCAAGCCTTCCTCTTGCTCACTATGGCCGCTACCTGGAAGCAGCTGGCTTACAATTTTGTATTTTTCCTTGCAGGACTTCAAAGCGTCCCTGCAACTTTAATCGAAGCTGCAGAGATAGATGGCGCGGGGTCTACCAAGAGATTCTGGAAAATCATATTCCCACTTCTTTCGCCAACTACATTCTACCTTTTGGTTATGGACTTGGTATATGGATTTTTCGAGACCTTCCCTATTGTGCATTCCATCACATCAGGAGCTCCAGGGAAATCCACTGCCATACTCGTATACAAGGTTTGGCGAGATGGCGTTATCAATCTTGACTTAGGAAGCTCTTCTGCACAATCGGTTATCCTAATGATAATGGTCATTGTTCTGACGGTATTCCAGTTCCGCTTCATAGAGCGGCGAGTCACATACTGAAGCGAAGGGGAAACACCAATGAAAAAACAGCAGAAAATCAATAAAGCCGCTCACAGGGCAAAGGTAATTCGCAGCCTTTACCCGCATATAATCCTATGGATTGGAATAGCAATTATCATATTTCCGATATATTTCATTTTTTCAGCCTCGTCTCACACCAACGCCGACATACAAGCAGCGCCTATGCCCCTAAGTATAGGATCTCATCTAATCGAGAATTACCGCCAGGCTATACTGCATGGTACCCAGAACATGGGTACGCCAGTTTCTATTATGCTTAAGAATTCGCTCATAATGGCGCTTGGTATATCTATAGGCAAGATATTGATTTCTCTTTTGGCGGCCTTTGCAATTGTGTTTTTCGATTTTCCACTGAGAGGCTTTTGCTTCTGGAGCATTTTTATCACTCTGATGTTGCCGGTCGAAGTACGTATTATGCCTACCTACAAGGTAATTGCAGATCTAGGATTATTGAATAGTTATGCAGGCCTAATCCTGCCCATGATCGTTTCGGCGACAGCTGTATTCTTATTCAGGCAATTCTTTATGTCAGTACCCAGAGAAATAGCCGAAGCATCGCAGATAGACGGCGCAACCCCAATGCAATTCTTCAGACATATTCTCGCCCCGATGACACGCACGCCAATCGCCTCAATGTTCGTGATCCAGTTTATTTATGGATGGAATCAATACTTGTGGCCATTGCTAATTACAACTAAGCCGGAATTCTATACATTGCTAATAGGCATCAACCGAATGATGTCTGGCGCAGATGTCCAGATAGAATGGCAAATAGTGATGGCAACGACGATGCTCGCAATGCTTCCGCCAGTCATAGTTGTAGTGCTTATGCAGAAGCAGTTCATATCCGGTATGACCGAAACAGAGAAGTAATCTTAGAGGAATTACTCCTCAATGCGATAAAAGCCAAATAGATGCTTAAAAATCTCAAGGGGCTACCCAGGATTTACCTGGACAGCCCCTTGACAGCACTTCAATTCTTATCTGCCAAATTTTTTCGCGCTAATTTCAAAACATCCCAAAATAACAACGTGCGTTTTCCCAACAGATACCGCGCACAAGCTGTTCTGTGTAGAGAGGGATGTCCGGAAGCTCTCCAGCTTCGACCCATTCTCCTACGATATTGCATAGAAGACGGCGAAAGTATTCGTGTCTTGGAAAAGACATAAAGGATCTAGAATCCGTTAGCATTCCCACCCATGCGCCCAATAATCCAACTCCGGCATACTCTCTCATGTGCCGTTCCATTCCATCCTTCTGGTCATTGAACCACCAAGCTGCGCCAAGCTGAACCTTTCCGGCGACCTGTGGCGAGCTTATATCTGGAGCGGTACCAGCAAAGCTCCCTGCAAGTGTAGCTAGAGGATTATGCTTAGAAGGGTCGAGGGTATATAGAATGGTCTTCGGAAGATTCCCCTCTTTTTCTAATGCCCCAAGCAAAGAGGCAAGGGCGACGATAATTGGCGCATCGGAACTACAATCTCCGCCTACATCAGGGCCAAACGCCCTAAATAATCCAGGATTTACATTTCTGAGCGCTCCTATATGGAGCTGCATTGTCCATCCTTTTTGTGCATTGAGTCGTCCAAAGTGCAAAAGGAGAGCAGTATCGAGCTTTTCTCGCTCTATTGGCCATAACTCTTCGCCACTGCGACCTTTTCTTACAATGGAATCGAGCTCGGCATCGGAGGCTTGTATAAAGGGTGGCACAAGAAGAGCATGATCCGACAGCCTGCTCCCCATCGAGTGGAAATAAGCATGGCGACTGGCCAAAGCATCAGCAAGGCTGGCAAAGGACTCAATTTCTATACCAGCTGCCTCGCCAAGCAAATCGATATAGGCATTCCAAGCGCTTATATCCTCGGTTTTCATGGCCTTGTCGGGTCGAAAGGCAGGCAATACTTTTGTTGTGAATGAAGAGCCCAACCGTTGTTCCTCAGCAATTGCTCTATGCCAAGCTAGACTGTCTACAGGATCGTCTGTTGTGCACAATACGCTAACCTTAAATTGCTCTAGAAGAGAACGGGGACTCATTCTTTTCTCGGCTAGGATAAAATTGGCTTTCTCTCTTATGCTCAATGCATTCTGTGGAGTAAGCACTTCCTCGATACCAAATATTCTTTTGAGCTCGAGATGAGACCATTGCACAAGAGGATTACCCGCGGCCTTTGTGAGAGCGCTCGCATAGGCAAGGAATTTTTCGTCCCAGGCTCCAGGACCTGCACAAAGCGACTCAGGCGCGCCATTCGCTCTCATGATGCGCCATTTATAGTGATCGCCTTCTAGCCAAATCTTGGCTATATCATCAAAAGGCTTATCTTCGGCTATGGCCTTTGGTGACAAGTGGCAATGATAATCGAAGATAGGCAAATCTTTCGCAATTTCGAAAAATAGCCGCTTTGCAGTTTCATTCTTCAATAAAAAGTAATCTTCGAGAAAATTAGCCATATGACTCCCCTTTCGATATCGTCGATTGGAATATGGTTGATTTGGATATGATAAATCAAGATATCGCTGATTTAGATGTTATCGATGAGGAATCCTCCATCGATGGGAATGCTAACTCCAGTTACAAAGCCAGATGCCTTCGAACTCGCTAAGTAAAGCGCGGTGCCCCAAAGCTCTTCGTATTCTCCAAAACGACCGAAGGGTGTACGTGCAATGATCGCTCTCCCTCTCGCCGTGAGATCGCCTGTTTTTTCATCGATGAGAAGCGCACGGTTCTGATTACCGACAAAAAACCCTGGTGCAATAGCATTGACCCGAATTCCATAAGGAGCAAACTCCTTTGCGAGTCCTTGGGTAAGATTGAGCACACCGGCCTTTGCGGCATCATATGCCCAAGTATCAGAGAGAGGCTTATAGCTTGTCATCGAAGTCATGTTGATCATACAGCCCTTTATTCCCTCAGAGATCCATCGCTTTGCAAAGACTTTCGATGGTATAACAAGCCCTGCCATAAGGTTCAGCTTTAGCACATCATCGAACAATTTTTCATTTAATTCGACAAATTTCGATCTCCCAATATTGCCACCAACGCCATTGAGAAGAATATCGGGCACGCCAAGGCTTTGAATTGTCTGTTCCAAGGCCTGTTCGCAGGCTTCTGTAGAGCCGGTATCGACTGTGATTCCGATAACATCAGCGCTATCTAAAGACAAACCAGCCTGCTTTCTGACTGTTTTGGCAGCCTCTTCCATGGGATGATGAGTTCCACGACCCCAGAGAGCTACTTTTGCCTTGGCCTTGGCAAAGGCGACCGCAATATAAGATGGGAGCATTCCTCCCCCTCCTGTTACTACCGCGATCTTGCCTTCCAGACTGAACATCGATTCAACAAACGACATCGACAACTCCTTATATTTGAATATTTATTAAAGCCTTAGCGAAGTTCTCCATTTCTACTGCCCAGGCATAATAAGGTTCGGAAGGAACATTGTGATCTCAGGGACATAGGTCACAAGGAACAATGTCGCAACCATAGCAATATAAAATGGAATCATCGCCTTTGTAGCCTTTTCTATAGATATCTTGCCAACTGCACATCCCACAAAAAGGGCAGAACCTACAGGTGGCGTACATAGGCCTATGGCGAGATTGATCATCAACATTATGCCAAAATGGATAGGCGACATTCCGAACTTCCCAATCAATACAGGATACAGTATTGGAGTGACAATGAGAATGAGCGGAGCCATATCCATAATCATTCCAAGGAAGAGAAGAAGTACATTGACAAGGAAGAGCAACATGTACTTATTGTCCGTAATAGAGAGCAGTAGCTCTGTAGCCATGGCAGGAATTCGCAAGTAGGCCATAAGCCAAGAGAAAGAGCTCGCGGTTGCAATCAACGTCATGACCATGGTGAGCGTCTTAAGGGTACTATAGAGAATGCCTCTGAATTCTTTGAGTGGAATCTGCTTATATACAAAAAATGTAATTATAAATGCATAGACAGCGGCTACTGCAGCTGATTCTGTTGCCGTAAAAACACCAGCGACAACCCCGACAATGATGATGATCGCAACAAACAATCCCCAAAGAGCATCGATAGCGATTGCGATGCCTTCCTTAAGAGAATACTTTCTCCCCTTGGGATAATTCCTTTTTACAGCGAGGACATACACAATAATGGCGAGCGATATACCAAGCAAGATGCCGGGGATATACCCTCCAAGGAAAAGCCTTCCTACCGACACGCCGCCTGCCGCCACCGAATAGATGATCATGTTGTGGCTTGGTGGAATGATGATCCCTTGTGTTGCACTCGTCACCGTGATCGCAACTGAAAAATCGTTGTCATAACCATTTTTGGTCATCAGGGGAATGATGATGACACCGGTCGAAGCGACATCTGCGACCGCTGAGCCTGAGATGCCCCCAAATAGCATACTGTCGACCACGTTGACCATGCCGAGACCACCGCGGACTCTTCCAACAAGCACATTCGCAAGGTTTATGATTTTTTCTGCTATGCCTCCCCGTGCCATCATCTCGCCAGCGATGATGAAGAATGGAATGGCAAGTAAAGAGAATGACTTTACGCCCTGCACCATCTGTTGCACGATGGCCATGAGCGGTATATGCAGATAGATGGCTGTAGCGATAGAGGCTGTGGCGAGCGAAAAAGTAATTGGTACTCTCAACAAAAGCAACAGAACGAATCCGCCTAGAAGAATTATTGTGGGAATAGTCACATCCATAGCTCTAGCTCCTCATGATGTCTCTGATTTTTCCGCCATGACCGGAAAAGTATGCTTCGAGTTTCTCGTCGAACATAGTGAATCCGAAAATATG
>JAAYWE010000192.1 GCA_012516755.1 Treponema sp. | reverse complement strand
CTGTTGCGATTCCGACAATTATTCCAATTATAGCTGGTAGGGCCAATCCTTCCTTGCCCGTAGATACCATGAGGCCCGCTGTTATGCCAGATAATGCGAACATCGATCCAATCGAAAGATCGATGCAATTCATGATGATCAAAATTCCTACTCCAATAGTAGCTATTCCTATACATGAAACCTGCCTAAGTATCGTTATTATATTGCTATATGTCATGAAGGTCGGTGCTGCTATGGATAACAAGACCACTATGATAATGAATACTATTATTATCCCATAGTTGCCAATGTTGCGCATTGCTCGCTCTTTTTTTGGCCATTTTCCGATTTTGCCCATTTTTATACCACCAATACTTCTTTTTTGCCCATCGCATATTGCATAATGATATTAGCATCTGCTTCTTCTCGTTTTAGCGTGATCATTTGCTCTCCTTCATGCAATACAACTATTCGATCGCTCATTCCCAATATTTCACCCATTTCCGAAGAAACCATAAGTATGGCTTTCCCTCGCTTTGCTAGATCCGACATCAATTTGTGTATCTCGCTTTTTGTCTTTACATCTATCCCTCTTGTCGGTTCATCCAGAATTATTAGATCCGGATCTGCATTCAGAACTCTACCTAGCACTATTTTCTGTTGATTACCCCCAGAAAGCGTTGAACATATTTGATTCAATGTTCCTCTTATGTTTAGTTCTTTAATATAGTATTCGGCATACTGCTTTTCGAGATTATGTCTGATATAGCCTGCTTTTACGCACTTCCTGAGAGCTGACATTAGCAAATTGTCCTTTACGGTTAGCTTAAGAACTAATCCGTTCTTTTTCCGATCTTCCGGTGCCATAAGGATGCCATTTTTTATTGCATCGGCAGCTAATCTATTCCGAATTCTCTTTCCTCTAATGAAGATTTCCCCACTATCGGCCTTCCGAATCCCCATAATCGTCTCTATTACTTCGGTCCTTCCAGCGCCCATCAAGCCCGCCAACCCCAAAATTTCACCCTCTCTGACCTCAAAATTTATATTTTGGAATTCATGATTGCGTGCTAGACCTTTAACCTCCAGTACAATATCCTTGGCATTTACCTTTTCTTTTGGATACATCTCTGTAATTTCACGATCTACCATCATTTTTATTAAGTCTTTTTCGTCTAAGCCATTTAGCAAACCAGAATAGATATGCTTCCCATCTCTCAATACCGTGACATAATCACATATCCTATATATTTCCTCCAATTTATGAGAGATGAATATTATCGATTTCCCAGCTCTCTTGAGCATTCCTATCATGTTCATCAAATGCTCTATTTCTTTATTGCTCAGTGCAGATGTCGGTTCGTCCATGATTATGATTTCAGCCTTGTTTGATAGGGCTTTTGCTATCTCTACAAGCTGTTGCTTTGCTACCGTGAGCTCTCTTACATACATATTGGGGCTAATCTCGACACCCATGCTTTCAAGCAATTGCTTGGATTGTTTAAACATTGCTTTGTAATCCATGAGCCCTGCTTTAGTTAAAGGTTCGCGTCCTAGATAGATGTTTTCCATTACGGTCAGATGCTTTACCTGATTGAATTCTTGAAATATCATCGATATGCCGTGTTCTTGGGAATCTTTAATATTCCGAAAGCGCACAGTATTGCCTTTGCATTCGATCTCCCCGGCAGTGGGCTGGTACATTCCTATCAATATCTTCATCAATGTTGATTTGCCAGCGCCATTCTCTCCCACTAAGGCTTGTACTTCTCCAGATCGCAGGGTTAAATTCACATCATCAAGCACCTGTACACCGTCGAATTTCATTGCGATATGGCGCATCT
>JAAYWE010000191.1 GCA_012516755.1 Treponema sp. | reverse complement strand
TTCCTCCAGACACCTATAAGCTTGATTGCGACAATCGATCTTACTCTCGACTTGTCATCTTCGTTATCTTTGAATAGGTCATCGATAATGCCAATCAGTCTGCTTTTATCAATTTCTTCTGAGCCATTGTCAATATCTTCAATAGCCTTCGCTTTTCCAATTATAATAATCGAATCTTCACTCTCCGAATCAGGTTTAGATAGTATCATATTAGATACTACTGAATTCCCATAGCCGCAGACACCGCAACTATTTGTACAATTTTCATTACAAATTAAAGTTAATTGATTGTTTTCTGCTTTCTTCTTTTCGTTCTTTAGCCATCTTGAGGAGATTCTGAACGAAATCTCTTCCCATGGCAGATCTTCATTTTCGGCCCTTTTTGCTAAGAATTTCTCCCAAGCACCCTCCCCTTTTTTTGAATTATAGTTCAAAAGCGCATTATTCCAAATATTGCGATCTAAATTCTCTTCCCATGCGTCCAGTCTAGCACCTTGTTTATATGCTTGCAGAATAATCTCACCTATAGATTCGTCTCCTCTAGAAATCAAACCTTCGAGAACCGATAAAAAAGGCGAATGATAACTTATTTCAATGTTTCTAGTAGACCTCAGATTTTTTCGCATATATTTGATTATTGTAAGAGACTCATTTTCTGATAATTGTCCTTCTCTTTCAAAAGGGGTATGAGGTTTTGGAACGAAAGTTCCAATATTAACATGTATTGCAATATGCTCAATACTTGCAACATTATTCAGATAAGAAATGATTTCTTCTGCTTCTTCCACGCCTCTTTCAGCTACTGGAAGACCAATCATGAAATAGAATTTTGCCGATCTAAAACCTTTGAGCTTGGCTTCATGAAGTATGGACTTGACTTTTTCAAAAGGGACTCGCTTATTAATGCCGCATTGCCATGAATCAAGAGGCGTTTCTATTGCAAAGGTAAGACCTGATTTTCTAACTTCGGATATTTTTTCTATCAGTGGCAGGGTGAAACTATCCACCTTTAGACTTGGAAGCTGAAAAGATACATTATGCTTGGACCAGGAAGAGGTAAGGTCCTGGAAGAGTCCTACAATATCAGGATAGTCACCAGAAGAAAGAGAAGAAAGTGTAATCTCAGTATATCCTTTTTTTATAATTAAATCCTCTATTTCCTTTTTTATTATTGAAGGAGATTTGCATCGCTGGGGGCGGTAGAAATATCCGGCATGGCAAAAACGACAGCCATTGGGGCAGCCTCTCATTATCTCGACGGAACCATGAGAGTGAACTGGATTTATTACTGGGTATGGAAAGCTGGGTACGAATTCGGTTCTATAGAAGTCTTGGTATATGGCTCGCCTCACCTTTTTCTTCGGTTGTAATCCCAGTTCCTGAAGAAAAGGAGATATCCATATTGAAGGATGTAAAGCCAATGAATGCAACTTTTCAATTCGAGTCGCTCCCCTGCTCTTTAACTCAGCTAGCTTAAGCATGAGCTCTGTAAATCCTTCTTCAGCTTCACCAATCCATACTGCATCCAAAAATCGTGCAAAAGGCATTGGATTTGTAATTGCCGGTCCTCCAGCAATTATAATGGGATCTCCCTCGCCTCTCTCTATATTCTCCAGAGGAATCCAAGCTCTATCAATAATTGCAAGAATATCAGTGGCAAGTAGCTCGTATCCGATACTAAATCCCAGTACATCTGTTTCCTTAAGTGGGATTCCGCTTTCAAGCGTGTAAAGAGGAATGTGTTTATCTATAAGCAAATGTTCGAAATCCCGAGCAGGAGCAAAGACTCTTTCACAAACGAGAGCATCCCTTCG
>JAAYWE010000190.1 GCA_012516755.1 Treponema sp. | reverse complement strand
GTGGATGGAATATGCTTGGCTCTCCATGGCTCAATGAAGGTCAATGGTCTTGGCTGCGCAGAAGAGGACATTCTGTCGGCAATTCGAGAAATCTTGCCGGAAGTCAGACTGACCGTAGCGCTCGATATGCATGCCACTATCACCGATAAGATGCTGGCTTGTGCCGATGGATTTGTAGGGTACAAGACAGCTCCCCATATCGATTGCCGTGAAACAGGAGCATTGGCAGCTTCGATGCTCCTTCGCTCTCTCAAGGAAAATCGGCCATTGACAACGAGAAGCCGCAGTGTTCCGATGCTCATTGCTGGAGAAAAGTCCGAATCAGCTGCTGAACCCATGAAAAGCCTCATCAATATGTGCATGGAAGCTGAAAAAGAGCCAGGAGTAATGGCAGCATCTCTTCTTCTTGGTTTCCCTTGGGCCGATGACGAGCATGAGATGGTCAATATACTCGTGACGACGTTGGACGACCCATGCACCGCGGACGCAATAGCCACGCGTATAGCCAAAGAGTTTTGGAGGCGTCGTGCTGACTTCAAATTCAGATGCGAGAATTACGATACCGAGGAGTCCTTAAAAGTTGCGTTTAAGGCAGCGATTGAAGACAAAATCAAGCCTGTCTTCATATCAGATTCAGGCGACAACCCGACAGCGGGCTCAACGGGCGACTCAACCGATATCCTTGAGCAAATTCTTGCAAACGAACAACTGCTCGACAGATTGCCAACTCCACTGTTGTATTCGGGCTTCTACGATGCGCGCGCCACTGCCGATTGTATTGCTGCGGGAGAGGGTAGTTATATAGATATCGAAGTTGGTGGGACTTGGGACAAGATAAACGGAAAGAGAATTCCACTCAAGGTCAAGGTGTTGAAGCTTGTCAAGGACTATGGCCCATTCAATTCCGACCTCGCTCTGGTGCAACATCGAAACATGATAATTGTCTTGACTTCGAAGCACATCGGTTTCGGAGACGAGGACCTGTTGCCAGCTCTTGGAGTCGACCCTAAGGATTATTGCATCGTCGTCGTAAAGCTAGGATACCTAGAAGCCTGCTTTAGTGAGATAGCAGCCAAGGCCATTCTAAGTACATCGAAAGGATGCTCGAATGAAGTGTTGGAATCCATCCCCTTTACTCGAATACATAGGCCAATATATCCAATCGATCCAGATACGACTTACGTACAAGGCTGAAAAAGAACATTATCTTACCAAATCGGAAATCGTAATATTTGAATTTCTGATCGTCTTTCAACATTGGGAAATTGGACCCAAAAAAATCACACGAGCTAATAAGGCTTAATCCTTATTCTAGAACCAATTAGAGCTTTGCTAGGCTTTGCAATAATATCACCAGCAAGCGGATTTCATAGTCTTTTGCATTTATGGTTATCCCACATTCTGCCAGCCACTAACATCAAATCCTTTACATCCCCATATAAGCTGCCCTAATCTCTGGCATTTCTAGAAGTTCGTGCGAGGGTCCATCATGCACAATCCGGCCTGTCTGGATGACATAGCCTCTATCGGCTATCTCCAAAGATTCTTGAACAAGTTGTTCGACTAGGAGGATAGTGATGCCCTGGTCTCGTATCTTAATGATGGTATCGAATACAGCTTCTACCAAGGAGGGCGCAAGGCCAAGTGATATTTCATCAAGTAGGAGGAGAGCTGGATCGGACATTAAGCCACGAGCAATTGCACACATCTGCTGTTCTCCGCCCGAAAGGGTCTCTGCAGTCTGATTCTGTCTTTCATCAAGAATAGGGAAAAGCCGAAATACTTCATGGAGACGTTTTTGAATTACCGAGCGCTCTTTTGTCGTATATGCGCCGAGCTCCAGGTTCTGTCTTACAGTGAGTTTACCAAAGAGCCTACGGCCTTCTGGAATATAGGAGATGCCATTTCTTACCAGGGCATAGGCTTCGGTTCTGGTTATGTCTTTTCCCATGAAGCGAATGCTGCCAGAAACTGGATGCAAGAGACCAGCGATTGTCCTGAGAGTTGTGGTTTTTCCTGCACCATTCGAGCCTACCATTGCAACGATTTCTCCTTTGCATACTCTTAATGAAACCCCATGTAGCACCGGTACATTGTCATACTCGCAATGTATATCTTTAACTTCTAGGATGATTTCGCTCATGGGGTGTCTCCTTTTTTATCCCCAGCGTCTGTGAGCATGATTTGATTTTGCATATTCATTTTCTTGACGAATTTTTCGCCCCAATAGGCGGTGATCACTTCTTGATTGTGCACTATCGATTGAGGTTGCCCTTCCGCTATTTTTTCGCCATGGCTTAGGACAACAATAGTATTCGCAAGAGGCATAATAGCTTCCATAATGTGCTCCACCATCAGGATTGTTATGCCCTTGTCTCGAAGTCTTCTTATCATTTCGAGCATCTCGTGGATTTCTGTACTTGTAAGTCCAGAAATACTTTCATCGAGCAAAAGAAGAGAGGGCTCTGTTGCAAGGGCACGAGCAATTTCTAGTCTCTTCTTGCTGCCTATGGGAAGCTCTCCGGCGGGCTTATCACCAAAATCTTCAAGAAAGCAGAGAGAAAGGCAATACTGGGCGATTTTGCGTGCTTCGGAAGCTC
>JAAYWE010000189.1 GCA_012516755.1 Treponema sp. | reverse complement strand
CGCTCAACGATATAGACAATATGAAGTCTTCGATAAGGTTTGTAAAAGAAGCGGGTGGTCTGGCTGATTGCGCTGTTTGCTACACCGTCGATCCGCATTTTAGATTGAGCGACAGAATAAAAGGCGTTTTTTCTGGAAAGAAAATACCGCCTAAGATTTTCACAGTAGATTATTATGTCAAGAAAGCAAAGGAGCTGGCATCTCTCGGCGCCGACATTTTTACAATCAAAGATATGGCGGGACTGATTACTCCTTTTATGGCCGCAGAGCTCGTAAAAGCGCTCAAAAATGAGCTTGATATTCCGATTGATCTTCATACTCATTGTACTCCAGGCTTTGGAGTGGCAAGTCTGCTTGCAGCCATGGTCAATGGAGTCGACATTGTCGATACGGCCATCCTGTCTTTCTCTGGAGGGCCTGCTGCTCCAGCTTATGAGATAATACGCATTTTTGCAGATAGGTTGGGCTTCTCCGTGGATGTCGACAATGCTGCTGTCGCAAGGATAGACAAGCGTCTTAGACAAATCCGATCCGAACTTGCGTCCTTCGATCAGTACAAGAGACTGCCGCCCGAACTCGATCTTTCCAAGGATAGCCTATCGCCCGAGCTCTCCAAGCTCTTCGATGACGCTCTTGAGGCTGCCGTTGGAGGCAAGTATCAAAAATCTCTCGACATTTGCCAGCAAATAGAAAAGGCCTTCTTTTACCCTGAACCCGATGAGATCGTACGTCACGCGCAGATACCAGGCGGCATGTATACCAACATGCTCACTCAGCTCAAGGAAGCCAAGCTGGAACACTTACTCAATGAAGTTCTTCGTCTTGTGCCAACTGTGCGGCTCGATGCAGGCCTGCCCCCGCTTGTAACACCTACCAGTCAGATTGTGGGTGTCCAGGCAGTCAACTGCGTCATAAGTATTCACGAGGGAAAGGACATGTACGAAAACGTATCGAAGAATTTCGAAGACCTTATCCTCGGTCAATATGGAAAGACGCCATGGCCAGTCGATCCTGAATTCCGCTACAAGATCTGTGGCACAAGAGAAGAAGTTCCTTATGACACAAGCAAGTACAAGCCTCAAGACAATCCACCGATTCCGGAGGCAGGTGGAGTTCCGCTGGCATTGAATGAAAAAGAACAACTGCTTCTAGAGCTATTCCCCTCGGTGGCGGCAAAGTTCCTGAGGAACAAAAGGATTGCTGAATGGCAAGCGGCGCATCCAGAAGGCACCCCTTCTGAAGAACAACCCGGGCTTGGGGAACAGAATCTCGCTCCATACTTCGATCCTGATTATGAGCCAAGCGATGGAGAGCCTCCATCCTTCTGGGAAATTGCACCGAGCTGGGCAGGATGGACGGATTCTATCGCCTTAGGGCAGTAGAAAGCGCCTTATGCTCTCCTTATGATCTTCTAGCCCTTTATAACCAAGAGGGGCTTGGTACGTGCCACAAGGCTTGCAAGACCAGCGCCGCTAACTGTTTCCACAACATCGTTGACATTTTTATAGGCAAGAGGAGCTTCTTCGCAAGCCAATCGTTTATTTGCTGCAAGCAATATTACGGAATGCGCTCGCATTTGGTCTGAAAGCGCATCGAACTGGATCTGACGCGCGGCAGCCTTGCGGCTCATACACCGACCTGCCCCGTGTGCAACGCTTCCAAAGCTCTCTTCCATGGCTCTAGGCCCGCCAACCAATATATAGCTGCCTCTCATCATATCACCAGGCAAAAGAACAGGCTGGCCAACTTCTCGCGCATGTAGGGATAGCTCTGGGTGACCAGCAGGAAAAGCACGCGTAGCGCCCTTTCTGTGAACAAGAAGCTTCTTTTCCATCCCTTCGACGATATGAGTCTCGAATTTTGCAATGTTATGAGCAACATCATATAATAGTCGCATACCAAGCGAATCCCAGGGCTCTCCAAATTCCCGGGCAAAAACCTCACGCACCGCGACGGTTATCATCTGCCTGTTTATCCATGCAAAGTTTGCAGCCGCTGCCATAGCCGAAAGATATTCCTTGGCAATAGGATCGCTAATAGGAATGCTGACAAAATCATGTTCATAGAGAGGTATCTTATAATGTGTCATTCTCGGGCGCATGCGCGCGATGTAATCTGTGGCGACCTGATGTCCTAAACCCCTTGATCCGGTGTGGATCCAGATGAGCACCTGCCCCTCGAATAGGCCATAGGCCTTAGCGCGTGCTGGGTCGAAAATCCGTTCCACCGTGGATATCTCGAGAAAATGGTTGCCCGCCCCCAGAGTTCCAAATTCTTCCTTTCCTCTATCTATAGCTCTTTCGCTTACTGCTCGCTCATCTGCTTCCTCCAGATATCCTCCGCTTTCAACGGATTCGAGGTCGATATTCTCCGCAAACCCCTTAGCCAAAGTCCAGCGCAGCCCGTTGTCCATCGCCTTGCGAGCTTCTTTAGCAGATACCTTCAACACCCCTTTTGAACCAACTCCTGAAGGCACGCGTGCGAAAAGTTTTTTGCCAATAGATTCAAGTTTCGGACGTACAATTTTCTCATCGAGAGAAGTGAGGATTACTCTTACACCGCAATTTATGTCGAATCCCACACCGCCAGGCGATACAATGCCTTCATCTATGTCGAATGCGGCAACGCCTCCTATCGGAAAAGCAAAACCTTGATGCATATCCGGCATGCCAAGAGCTTCTTTTACTATTCCGGGCTGTCGAGCTACATTTACTAGTTGCTCTATGGATTTATCTTCATGAAGAAGGCTGAAAAGCGATTCAGAAGCGTAGATGCGTGCAGGAACACGCATTCCTTCCCTAACGGGGATTATATAGGAGAACGGATCTATCCGTTCGATTTCCATATGCCCCTCTGCTTCTATAATAAACGATCTATACTGCGGGCCTTTGGAATTCCTAATCTGCTCAACATAGTACGATATGCATCCTCTGTACCAGAAGCTACGATTTCCAAAGAAGGTTTTGCGGTCTCGCTAAAAAGGACTCCTTTGGCTTGTTTTCCAATTTCAGTGCTTACACCTTCTCTTCCATTTTCTATAGATCTAGATTTCAGCTCGGTCTTATTCAATAGGTCGATTATGGCTTTGGCTTGTAGATCCGCAGGATCGATATACTCCTTCTCTGGTGCCAGCTTCTGGAACAAGTCCATAACAATAGGATAATGAGTACAGCCAAGAAGTACCTTATGAACTGGATAAAGCGCGGCAAGCTGAGCAAGCATGGATGATATCTCCTCACGGATAGCTGATTCATCCTCTATCGATTCATCGATAAGGGCAGCTAATCTGCGGCTTGGTACTCCATGAATGTGTACGCCAGGATTAATTTCACCTACCAATTTTGCGTGCAAGCCTGATCTGACGGTGAACTCCGTGGCAAATAAGCCTATATCCGATTCTCCACAATTAGCCAGAAATTGCGCTACTGGAGAAATTATATCGATTATCGGATATACCCAATAAGGCTTCAGGCGCTCTATTGTCGCGGAAATAGTGTTGCATGCGATTGCTACGATTCGAATATTATGTTCGGAAAGGACTTTCAGCATGCGCAGAGTGAGCTCAACTATTTCATCCAATGGCCTATTGCCATAAGGCACATTTGCATTATCACCGACATAGACAATATCGGCTGGCACATTCCTTAAGAAAAGGCTCCGAACAACCGTGAGCCCGCCCATGCCACTATCGATGACTCCAATTTTCTCGTTCATGAATACATTGATACATGACTATTGTTTTCTGTCAATCGAATGCCATAGAGCAAAAATCTCTTCCTTATATAATAGCTCAATTATCGCACTGCCTTGCTAATCCGACATGAGTTCAAATTCAGCAGACACTGTAACGCTGATCTCGAGCTCTCCTGGCCTTAGAGACTCTGAGCCGAAGCCTGTCGCCTTCATAGTTATATTCCCGGTATCGGGCGCGGAAAACCTATCCTGTACGCT
>JAAYWE010000188.1 GCA_012516755.1 Treponema sp. | reverse complement strand
CTATCGACGCGAGGAAAATTGCCCACAGGCGGCATGAGCTTGAATTCCGGAATATAGGTGACAAGCGGCTTGTCGATGTCGAGTTTGCCTTGTTCATAGAGTTGCATAACCATGAGCCCACTGAAAGTCTTGGAAACAGAACCAATTTCGAACATCGTATCCGCGTCTACTTTCTTGTTCGTGCTGATATCGGAAAATCCAAAACCTTCGCTCCACACAGTTTTCTCTTCATCCACAAGCACGATCATGAGCCCTTTTATATCAGATTCGCTCATCCTCTGTTGGATTTTTGGGCGAATTTCATCTGCTACACCACTCCACGAGGGATCCAATATATTTTGCGCAGGCAGCGCGGAGAGCGCAAAACCCCATATGCATAGGACTGCGATCAAACGCCCTATCTTAATAAACATATACCTCCCCCTCAGAGAACAGGCCACTAATCTTCTTTTTGATCTGATGAAAATGAGCGAGAATTTACAACATTTTTAAGAAAAGTCATTATAAGTGTAAATCACAATGGTCATTGAGTAAAGCTGAAAAAGGAGATCCGCTATAGGATCACTGCAAATCAAAACCATGTGAAAATCCCATCTAAAGGCGTGCATTTCAAAGCTGCAAGCGATAGGTGCAATAAAGAGAATCTTGGCCTACCCACCGGCCCTTTCCATGCTGGTATCGATTATTACTATGGTAATTTGGCGCGCGATACTACAAACAATGAAAATGCATCACAACTCGTTGTGGAGATGGTACCAGGCCTCGATCTCATCCTTGTAGGCCACGATCATCAAGGCTGTTGAAACTCCATGATAATGTCCCCTAGTGGACTCGATGAAAATTCCCCTTGGTAGAATAGCAGCCAGGAGCGAAGATGCCTGGGAAATTAGCAATGGGACAAAAAGAGCTTATACGGGCGAAAGTGATGGAACAGGTAGTACAAAAGGAGCTTTTACTGAAAGAGGCGGCAGTAAAGCTTAAGGTGTCGTATCGGCAGGCGAAACGGATCTATCGGCGATATCTGGAGGAAGGCGACGAAGGGTTTCTGCACCGTAACCAAAGGAAGGCCTCAGGGAGGGCCTATGATGTGGGGATACGAAAGGCGGCGGTGGCTGCTTGCGGCACGACTATAGGAATAGAAGCGGCAGAGGATGCCATTCGCTATCTCAGGGAAGTCTACCTTCCCAAGATCAACGAGAAGTTTGCGAAGGCAGCCGCACAGCCACAGGATGCTCATGTGCCGCTCACGACACCAACCTCGCTTGAGGACATCTTGTGCTATGAAACGCCTCCTGTGGTGAGCAATGACTATGTCGTCAGCTACAAACGCCGATTGTTGCAGATTACGCGCACTGCACGAGTCCTCCCCAAGCCACGGTCGCAGGTGACTGTCAGAGAACTGCTCGATGGACGGATCAAGCTGCTCTACCAAAACACTCAACTCGAGTATGTCGAACTCGAGCAACTACCACACAAGGAGGAACTGGCCACTTGCTCAGCCTGAGTGAAAAGGGGACATTTTAATCGAGTCTTGACAAGTCAACTTAGAGTTGACAGTTACAAACAATAAGATATAATTTTATTATCACTGTGCAAGAGAGCTTTTTAATGGTGATTATATTGGGGCTAATCCAGAATCTGGGGGTCTTATTTCCGATGATGTCAAGAATTGCTAATGCACGAGGATATGTGCTCTTAATGCATGAGGATATGTACTCTTTTCTTTATAGAAATGAGATGCTATCTAACCTATTGATAAAATCCATCGGAGAATAAAATTAGGAGGCTAATATGTTTGGCAAGAATGCAGAGTCAGTACAAAAACGGACTTTAATTGATTTCAGAAAAATGAAGGATAATGGAGAACCAGTAGCATGGATTACGGCCTATGATTTCCCACTTTCGCAATGCGCGGAAGCTGCAGGTGTTGATATGATTTTGATTGGTGATTCTGGCGGAATGGTGCAGCTTGGATATCAGACTACAAATCCGGTTACTATGGACGAGATGATAACCTTATCAAAGTCCGTAAGAAGAGGTGCACCCAATACTTTTTTGGTTGGTGATATGCCTCAAGGCTCATATGAAGTCTCTAAAGAAACAGCAATTAGTAGTGCTCTGAGGTTTGTCAAGGAAGCAGGATGTGATGCAGTAAAGTGCGAAGGCGGTCGAAGAGTTGTTGATAAGGTGAAGGCAATGGTAGATGCAGGTATTCTAGTTATTGGCCATTTAGGACTAACACCGCAAAGTACGGCATCTTTTGGTGGATACCGCGTTCAGGGGAAAACGGTCGCCACTTTCGACGAGATAATGGAAGATGCACTTGCGCTGCAAGAAGCAGGTATCTTCTCATTACTACTCGAAGCAATGCCTAACGCTCCAGCTGCAAAAGTAGCCAAGAAACTAAAAATACCTGTATATGGGATTGGTGCAGGAGATGGCGTAGATGGTCAATTACTGATCATGCATGATTTGCTTGGCCTCTATTCGGGCTTCAGACCATGGTTTGCAAAATGTTATATACCTCAATCTATATCTAGCTATCTGAACCATATTCAGTCAACAGAGGACGTCAGAAAGCTTGGTAGGGAGGAGCAATCAGATGGGCTAGGATTTATAGCCCGCGAAGCAATAGCAGCCTATGTTGAAGAAGTAAAACTACATAAGTTTCCGGGAAGCCAATATAGTTATCCAATTAAACCAGAGGAACTTGATAACCTTAAAAAGTCAAAATATTGGTAACATCGTTATCATAAGGAGATTAAGATGGATGCAGCGCTTCGATCATTGAATATTCCTGCTGATCGCCTCACTCTGATAAATGAGGTACTATCGGATCCTCAGCAAGAAATTGTAAGCGATTTTTATCAAATTGTTGCAAAATATGGCTCAATAGAAGACATAAATGATAGGCAAAAGGAATCAAGGAATCTTAATTCCCTACTTAAAAAGGTAGAATTAAAGCAACCAGGATATTTGAAAGACCTCGATTGGCTAATGAATCAACGCGATAATAAAGCCTTTATTACAATAAAGGAATATAGGGAAAAAATATTAGGGGATAAAGCCAAATCAACGATATTTCAAGATCAATATGCAATAACCCTTGAGGTCTCTGCGCTTCAATATTTCCCATGGATAAGAAAGATGTGTGAATATGCGATCAGTAATAGGGAACTTGTTCCGGGTCGGTTTATAGCAGTACGCAAAATGAAAGAAGCCGAATCAGATGGAGATCTTCCAGCCATTCTAGCAGCTATGGACATAATTGGAGCATCATTTGTTGAAACACTTGACACCAAAGGAACTGATGGATCAAATCCCCATCTTGGTGGACCGGCAACAATAACAGGGTATTTCGGGGGCATAGGGCAACCGAATAGGCACGGCCTGGATTGGGTAGATGAATTCCTTTATTATTATACAAACTATGGTGTTTGCGATGTTTTAAATTTTAATGCTGGTACAATTCTTCTTGGGTTATTTCTATACAAAATTGGAGTAAATATTAGGTTCAAAATTTCTGTGTATGCTGGTGTTGATAATCCCTATAATGCCCTTTGGATTATGATTGCAGCGAGGCTTTTTTGTCGTGATGATGGCTCGACTCCTATAATTGGATTAAATTGGTCGAATTCTGTGAATAACAAAACCATAGAGACCGCAGCAGGGTTTAGAAAAAATCTTGGATTTGAAGAAGCAATTAGATTCGAGCATCACATTATCGAGGCATGGAAAAGCATAGTCATACAGCCTTACAATCGTAGAGAAGAACTACTAGATATTGCCGGAAGGGTAATGAATATTTCTGCGAAACATGAAGGCGGTGATCCCGATATTGAAAAGGATTGTGTACATCCATCAGATATTCTAGATTATTTTCGGGATAAGGAAGAAATAATTGCATCAGGTGATTGGGATTATCTACGAAATAATTTCATGAATAAACTCATAGCATGTAACAATACCGCAAGAGCGCTGACAGAAAAGGGTCTTAGTTTCATAGCTGCCACCAACTTACATAAATAGGATCGCCAGTTCAAATCTGAAGTGCGAATAAGGGGATAGAGAACAGCACCGTGTTCTCTGGTAGAATGTGGTTACCACAACTACATCGAACCAGGAGAGCGACGATGCCGTACCAGCATTTTACCAGTGACGAGCGTGATGCGCTACAAGTTTTTATAGATTAAGAGTTCTCAGTTGATCTTATAGCACGAATATTAGGGAAACATAATTCAAGCGTAAATAGAGAAATAGCTCGAAATTCACGAAATGGATTCTACCTTTCTCGGTATGCAGAAATAGTATCAAGGAATAGAAGATCATCTACTGAGCCATGTCCAAAGCGAGATAATAAAGCGCTTATGCAGGTTATAGAGGCAAGAATTAACAAAGATCATTCTCCAGAGCAGATAACAGGCAGGCTTAGGCTAGAGTATCCTGATTCACCGGCGATCTGTCACAGCCTCCTAAAAATACTGATAATTAAATATCAAAAATGCTGCAAATATTGTCAATATTTGCAAATAATATACCATTTAAGAATAACATGGCTCTAAGAAAGCGACAAAAATCAGAAGGAAAAATTATCCAAAACTTTTGCTTTTTACTTTACGAGTCGTTGGCGATG
>JAAYWE010000023.1 GCA_012516755.1 Treponema sp. | reverse complement strand
GAAATCCAATCTTTGAAGCATTGCTCTCCAGGCTAAACATCGACTCACCGAAAAAAGCCGCACCAATACTCACACCGTACAAGCCCCCCACAAGATTGCCATTCTTGCGGACTTCGACCGAATGAGCATAACCAAGCTCATGCAACATCGTGTAAGCATTTGCAAGGCTGGGAAAAATCCAGGTGCCGGGCTGCCCAATTCGCGGTATGGCAGCGCAATTCCTTATTACTTCTCGGAAATCACTATCGAGCGTGAGTGTATACTCAGAATCACGCTTCAATGCCTTCTTAAGGGCTTTTTGAGCCGATTCCGTAACATGCAAAAATTCTGGCAGAACGATAAAGCGAGGATCTGGACTACACCAGCGCATGACAGCAGGATTTGAGGGCCAGGGAAAGATTCCTTGACGATATGCGGAGACCAATGCTCCTGGTGAGAGATTTCCCCCATAGCACACTACGCCATTCGGTGTTGCGCTTTCAGCCGGCGGAAATCGATATTCCTGCCCCTCGTCCAGTTGATCTGGCATGACAATCCATCGCATCAAGGCAGCTCCGGGCTAAGAGTCATTTTTAGGCGAAATATCGAATACAATCTTATCGTTCTCTAGGCGAGCTATTGCCGTTCCACCATGCTCGAGCCTTCCAAAGAGCACTTCGTCCACAAATACCGTTTTTATCTGGTCTTCTACCAGGCGACTTATATTGCGTGCTCCAAATTCACGTGAGTAACCCTTGATTGCAAGATATCGGATTACATCATCCTCAACCCTCAAGGTCACATTCTTTTCGGCCAATTGCATGGCGAATTCATCGATAGCCTTCTTAACAATACGCTCGATGATCTCCATCGGTAGATTGTTGAAATGCACTACAGCATCGAGTCTATTGCGGAATTCAGGACTAAAGGCGCGTTCCACAGCATCGTCGAGGGCTGAAGAGCTAACCTGCTGGTCGCCAAAACCTATTAGTGGCTTTCCGATATCCCGTGCGCCTGCGTTGCTCGTCATGATGAGTATGACATTGCGAAAATCGGCTTTTCTGCCTTGATTATCCGTCAGGGTTGCGTAATCCATAATCTGCAAGAGGATGTTGTAGATATCAGAATGCGCTTTCTCTATTTCATCCAGAAGAACAACAGAATTAGGGGTCTTTCTGATTGCATCGGTCAAAAGTCCTCCTTCTTCGTAGCCGACATATCCAGGTGGAGAACCAATGAGCCTTGATACCGTATGTTTTTCCTGATATTCGCTCATATCGAAGCGATGCAGTGTGATTCCAAGATGTTTTGATAGCTGGCGAGCCAACTCTGTCTTTCCAACACCTGTTGGGCCCACGAAGAGAAAGTTTGCTATAGGCTTATCGGGTGCTCTAAAGCCAGCGCGCGAGCGTTTAACTGCCTTAACAACCGCTTCGATCGCCTGATCCTGGCCGAAAACCTCCTCTTTTAGCGAATCTTCGAGGGTCGCGAGTTTATCTTTTTCCGATGAGGAAACCGTTCTCTCGGGAATCCTGGCGATCTTAGCAATTACCACTTCGATATCATGCGGACTGATGTCGACCATGGTAGTATCGGTTTCGTCCTTCTCCTTATCTGCGCGAATGCGAGCCATAGCACCGGCCTCATCTATGACATCGATTGCCTTATCGGGCAATTTCCGCTCGGTTATGAATTGAGCGGCAAGCTTAACTGTTATTTCGAGCGTTTCATCGCTGTAGCGCACATTATGGTATTTTTCGTATTTTGGGCGAAGCCCCTTAAGTATTTCTACAGTCTCTTGAATTGTGGGTTCTACTATATCGATCTTTTGAAAGCGTCGGGAGAGCGCACGGTCTTTTTCAAAGATCTTGTTATACTCCTCGTAGGTCGTGGACCCGATACATCGCAGATTTCCCGAAGTGAGGGCAGGCTTTAGCAGATTTGAAGCGTCTAGAGTGCTTCCAGTAACAGCACCCGCTCCGATGATGGTATGGATTTCGTCAATGAACAGAATGGCCTTTTCTTTCTTGAGCAGCACATCTATGACTTTTTTTACACGCTCTTCGAAATCACCGCGGAATTTTGTCCCAGCAAGAAGCGCTCCCATGTCGAGGGACCAAATTGTATAACCTTTTAGCTTAGGAGGCACATTGCCTGCTGCTATGCGTTGCGCAAGGCCTTCTGTAATGGCTGTCTTGCCAACACCCGCATCGCCCACATGTATGGGATTGTTTTTTAGCCTTCGTGAGAGCACTTGTATAGTGCGTTCAATCTCTGCTTCTCGGCCGATGACAGGCTCAAGTTTTCCAGCCGTTGCAAGTGCGGTTAGCTCAGTGGCAAATCGCTCCAGTGTTCCTGGGCGAAGAGTTCGTTTATCCCTTACACCTTCTTCCGCTCTGTCTTCGGCCTCATCGTCGGGAAGAGAGTCGCTCATTATATCATCGTCGTTTACCCCATGAGAAAGCACCTCGAGCAGTTGAAGTCTCTTTATACCTAGCTTGCGCATGAGATATCCTGCATAGGTGCGTTCTTCATCATATAGAGATACTACAAGATCCGAAATCT
>JAAYWE010000187.1 GCA_012516755.1 Treponema sp. | reverse complement strand
GCTGCGTTAAGATCACCCTTTTTAAGAGCGAGCATAAGAGGAGTATCTCCTTTTGAGTTTCTCGCATCAAGATTGGCTCCATGTTTGATTGCTTGTGTAAGAGCTTCCTTATCTTGTCCACTCTTAACTAGTATATGCAGAACACAATCTCCGCTGGAATCGGGCTTGTTTATAAGCTTATCTGTATAGAATTCGGGAGTTATCTGTGGATTCTTCGAAAGTGATAATTTAAACGGAGAGAGTTCTTGAGCATTCAGAGCATGAATATCGGCATCGTTTACCAAGAACAATCTTATCAATGCGGCATATTCACCACTTACGGCATGATATAGAGGTGTGGATCCAAGGTAGTCACGCGTATCGATGACGGCCTTAGCCTTGATAAGCTCACTTGCGGCATCATAGCGATCATTGGCCGCTGCGGTTATGAGTGGGGTAAAACCGCGACTGTCTTGAATCTCGGTCTGTGCACCTTGAGCTGTAAGTAGCTGGATAATCATGGCGCTGTTGTTCTTGCTGGCTTGATGCAATGCTGTCTCGCCAGAATAATTCTGATTATTCACTGGAGAGCCTGCTGCAAGGAGCATCTGAGTTGCTTTGAAAGCTCCATTCAATACCGCGCTTTGGAGAGGGATATCGCCATTCTTATTTGCTGCATTCAATGAAGACCCCGCGCTTACCAGATAACGAATTGCATCAGTAGCATCGTATTTCGCAGCCGTATGAAGTGGAATCTCTCCTGCATTATTGAGTGCTTCGATATTTGCTCCCTTTTTGACGAGGTAAGAAATTCCTTCGGGAAGATTCTTGCGGGCAGCATGGTGGACTACAGAATCTCCATTTGCATCCGTAGCGGTTATCACATTTGGCCTGAAAAACCATTCCAAAGGTGCGGGTTTTGCGGTGAGTGCGAGAAACAGGGGATTCTCTTGGACCGCGTTATATTGAAATATGTCTGCATTGGCATCCAATAGCACGATACCCTGCTGAGCATAGTTTTGTCTGACAGAAATATGCAAAGCAGTATCTTGGGCTTTGTTCTTAGCGTTCGGATCAGCTCCCTTAGAGAGTATCAGCTTGAGAACATCCGGGCTAGCTTTAAGCGATACAGCAGTCATGAGAACACTGTTAGAGTTATCATCGCTCTGGTTCACATTGGATGGCAGTACGATATTGTCCACGGCAGTATAGCCTTTACTCAATGCAATCTTGAGAGCATTTTCGCCTGCTTGGTTCATCTTGAAGATTTCCGCATTAGCTTCGATTAGAGGCCTTGCATATTCATAATGCTCGGTCCTGGCGCATATAATAAGAGGTGTGTCTCCTTTGGAATTCTGTGCATTTACAGGGGCGCCTGCTTGAATAAGGGTTTCGACTATTTCGGGAGCATATAACTGCGCTACTGCCTTATGGAGTGGCGTATTTCCTTGGATATCCATTAGTGCAGGGTTGGCCTTAAATGCTAAGAGAAGTTTGACCATTTCAAGACGCTGTGTAGCTGGAACGGTGAGATGCAGAGGCGTGCTCTGATTAGCATCGAGAATATCTGGATTTGCATTATGAGAGAGCAGAAGTCTTGCACCCTCGACATATCCCATCTTTACCGCCAGGTGAAGGGATGCATCTCCATTTAAATTCTTGAGATTGGGATCGACATTATTGAGCAATAGAAAAAGCGCAAAACCATGTTGATATCGGGAGATAGCCTCATGCAAAGGCGTGTTGCCATTAGCAAAGCGGGCAGCACCATAATCAGGCCTCCGCACGGTATCCGCAAACCACGAAAACTCTGGGAAAGAAGGATTTGCCCCCTTTAGAATCAGCTTCTCGGCTATCTGGGCTGCTTCCAGTTTCTCCGGATAAAGGAGAGCGAGATCGAGGGCGGTCCTGTCTGCCTTATCTTTTATCTGTACAAGGGCACCTTTGGATAGAAGTAGGTCGACTTCTTTTGGCATTAGTGCATCGGAAGCATGGTGCAGAATGGTTCTTCCATCGGGACCGGTGTTATTGATATTTCGAGAGTTGAACATTGCATCGAGAAGGCTAATGTCTGAGTGTAGCGCTACCAGGGCTGGAGAAGTCCCGCCCACATCTGTGATAAAAGGATCAGCCCCTCTATCGATGAGCATCTTTACCATTGCTGTCTGTTTTCTGTCCACTGCATATCGTAAAGCTGTTTTTCCAGAGAGATCTTGATTATCTGGCTTAGCACCCAGCACAATTAGAATCTCTGCTATCTGAGCATTGCCTTGGGTTACTGCGATATGAAGAGGGTAAAGTCCGATATAGGGTTCTGTATTTGAAGGTTTGTTCAATTCCTCTTGGTTTGAATAGAACTTTCGTATACCTTCAAAATCACCCTGGATTACTAGATCGTTTAGAGTGACCTCTTTATTTTTTGCAGGGGAGGTCGCGCAACCTCCAAGCAGAAATAGCACGGCAATAATTGCGGAGAAAAATCGTCCTACCTTAAAAGATCGTCTTTGCATTCTCAATATCTCCCTTCAAGAATATCGGCATCATTAATACAAATCCCTAGTCTTCACAATTTATATCGCAAAAAGTTGATAATTTCATAAGGTTGCTTGCATTTAGGAACCAAGTATGCTTCCATATATATGATATAGTTTATTTTAAGAGAGGCCATCATGAAAATTGGATCCTTCATGCCGATTCAGTCTATCTGGCGAACCATCATAGAACAGCTGAGAGAAGAATTTCCTGATCACACATGGTTGGAAGGGCTCACCTCAGATTCCTCCGAAATAGGTTCGCTGGATCTAATCATTGCTGGGCGTATTCCAGCCGATGTTTTCAAAGCAGCGACAAACCTTAAAGCCCTGTTTCAGCCATTTACGGGGATAAATCATCTGCCTTCTCAATTGATGTTAGAGCGCAATATTCAGGTATATAATGTTCATTCCAATGCCTTCGATGTCGCCGAAAAAGCTCTTGCCCTAACTCTTGCTTTTTATGGAAGGGTCATCGAGTACCACAATGACCTCAAAAATGAGATATGGCATGGTTTTTGGGTTAATCGAGGAGCAGAAGACAACTGGGATACTCTATATGGTCGGAATTGTTCGATTCTGGGGACAGGAGCCATTGGTCAGGAGCTGGCTGGTCTTCTCAAGGCATTTCATTGCACGGTATATGGCTGGCGCAGGACAAAAGACGCCAAAAAACCAGCTCATTTCGATTCCATAGTGCCCACTTTGCAGGAAGCCATCGATTTTGCCGAGATTATCTTCATAGCGCTTCCGGCTACTAAAGAGACCGAGAATCTTATCTCAAAAGAGATGCTCATGAACATGAAGGGGAAATTCCTGGTCAATGTGGGCAGAGGGTCGATCGTGAACGAAGAAGGCTTGTACGAAGCTCTAAAGAATGGAGTGCTGAAAGGTGCCGCCATCGATACATGGTATACATACCCTGCCACAGGTGTAGTGGGTGCGCCTTCGCGTTATCCTATACATAAACTTTCCAATGTGGTGCTTTCCCCCCATGTGGGAGGATCGACAAATCGAGCCTCGGCTAAATCGATCGAAGACACAGTGGCTAACATTAGATCTTACCTCAGGACAGGGCGCGGTATCTGGCAGGCTGACCTTTCTAAGATGTATTGAGGCCTTATAGAACAGAATTATAAAGACAATCAGCCTGGTATCTCAGAAGAGTCCTTCAGGTGCCTCAATCAACATATGCGGAAAATCAGCGTAGATTGATATGAGTTCGTAAAGTCGATCAAAAGGAAGAGATAATTTATCGAAAATCACATAAGGCAGAAGCTCCGCAAGGCGATCCGAATTGTAGCCACCCTTTCCGCTTAGGATCACCATTGTCTCCATGTCTTGAGCTTCTTCGAGGGCTCGATACGCAAGGGTAAAGTTCTTGGTAGCAAAGAATATTCTGGTTTGATAACTAGTCTGCGGATCGGGGGAAAATGAGTTCATGAGCTCATAATAGTGAGCAGAGTTCATGAACGCATCCCTAATTCTCTCAACAAGTTTCTCGGAAGGTATTCTTGTCTCGCTTGTAAGCACGATTTGATAGAGTGTGTAGGGATTGTCTTTACGTAGGTCTCTGGCTGCTCTGACTACTCGGGACAGTATTTCGGGGTCGTCTGCATCGACTAGAAGAGTGATGGAGTTTGACAGTTTTTCCGGATTGAGACGCATCCAATCTATATTCTCGGGCTTTCGGAGATCGATGAATGAGACGAATCCTTCTTTAAAAAGTTGAAAATGAGGTGCAGGAGGCATTGCCCACTCCACATCGAAGCTCTCCTCAAAGGCCGAAATCGCATCGACTATATCATCATAGGATATCCAGTGTGTGCTGGTTACGAGATATGGAGGAGGGTCCATTGCACTCATGCCATACTCGTCAGCTCGTTCTCTGATCTCTGTTCCAGGAAGCAGCGAGAGTGGATACAACTCTGCTTCTTGACCGAGCCCCTGCATTCCAAGAAAATCGAAGGTTTCAATGACCTGCTCATAGCCATCGTATGGCAAGCCGAGTATGAGACCTGTCTTTATTATGATTTTCTGTCTCTGGAGAAGTTCGGCCCCGCGTTCAAAGGCCTTTCTATCGAAGCTTCTGTGAATAGCTTCCAAAGCCTTGGAATTTGTGCTTTGAAGTCCCGCTTCGACCGATACAATGCCTGCTTCTTTTAGAAGACCGGCTATCTCTTCGTCAATATCTTCGAGTCTGAGCTCGGTATGAATAGACGTATGTGCATGATTTACAAATGCGATATCTCGAAGCTTTCCTGCAAAATCAGGCCTTATTTGAAAATTGGGGTCCATTATATAGATTTCTGGAATACCTGCCTCCGAGGCAAGGCGAATTACTTCCAGGATCTGTTCATGCGGAAAATAGCGAACGGTTTTATAATTCTTCCCATAATAGCAATATGAGCATTTTGAATTGCATCCCCGCATAGTCTCGATATGAACCTGAAAGTTCGGATCGAAATACAGAGCGCCATTCAGATATGGATTTGGCAATTTGTTGAGGTCTATGAGTTTGTCTGAACTATAGAAAGATGAAATTGGCCTGTGCTCGAGAATATCTTGCAGTATATCCGCAAATGCTTCTTCTCCTTCGCCACATATTAGGCTATTAAAAGGCGATTTCGATGTAATTGGCATTGGTTTGACGACTTCCGGGCCACCGGCTATCAATCGAGCGCGAGGCAGCTGTGATGAGAGTTTTTCGGCCAGGAAGAGGCTGCGCTCTATATTCCATGAATAGAGAGTAAATGCAACAACATCTGGCTCGCGCACAACAATAGACGCAATAATGGAAGCATCTGACCCATAGTTCGCTATGGGAGGCTCAAGTATTGTCCATTCTCGACGATTGAGCAATCCTTTTGATTCCGCATAGGATGCCAGATATCCGGCAGCTAATGGGACATTTGCAGGTACCGAATTCCAGTCGGGCATCTGTGCAGGCAATTGTACAAAAAGAAATTTCATTAGCGTT
>JAAYWE010000186.1 GCA_012516755.1 Treponema sp. | reverse complement strand
GGAACTTGGCGGTCGAAATGCTGCGCAAGCTTCTGGAAGGCGAGATCAAGGCACGCGGGCGGAAGAACTTGGTGCAGGCCCGGTCATTTGCAGAGCTTCTTGAGAATGCAATCAAGAAATATCAAAACCGGGCCATTGAAACGACACAGGTGATCGAAGAGTTGATCGCGTTGGCGAAGGACCTGCGCGAGGCGGGCCGGCGAGGTGAGAAACTGGGGCTTACTGATGACGAGGTAGCCTTCTACGACGCGCTGGAGGTTAACGATAGCGCCGTCAAAGTACTCGGCGACGACACGCTGCGGCTGATTGCCCAGGAGTTGGTTAAGGCGGTGCGCAACAGCATCACCATCGACTGGACCGTCCGGGAAAACGTCCGTGCTCATATGCGTGTGAATATCAAGCGTATTCTTCGAAAATACGGCTACCCGCCGGACAAGCAAGCACGTGCTACCGAGCTTGTCCTCGAGCAGGCGGAAGTTCTCTGTAAGGACTGGACGGAAAAAGGATAATGAAAGAGGAAATCGCCTGATTCTTCAACACAATGCGCCAGCACGCGGACAACCGGGGCGTTGCAGAATGACATTATCAGCCACTTCATCGAGCAGGAATACCTCGATCCGATGGATGACGTAGCAATTATGGATTTTATGAATTTGACTCTTCATGATAAGGGTGATTATATTTTTGTATTAGCATTCCCTATGAACAAAACATAGAGAAAGGCAAATGTTCAAAGGAGCATGAGTAAAAATGAGTGCCGAAATTACCCTGACCGCAGAGAATTTCAAAAAGGAAGTTTTAGAATCGAAAGTCCCAGTACTTGTCGATTTCTGGGCAGCTTGGTGCATGCCCTGCAAAATGATCGGACCATCTATTTCCCAAATCGCTGAGGCTTATAAAGATAAAATCAAGGTGGGAAAACTCAATGTAGATAACGAAGCTGAAATTGCTTCTCAATATGACATAATTTCTATTCCGACGTTAATAGTATTCAAGGATGGCCAAGCAATTCGCCAAAAAGTCGGCGCCATGCCTCGACATGAAATCGAAAAGTTGTTTAGCGATCTCATCTAGAAAAAGAGCCTGGCGTTTGACTACCACTCTCTCCGACTTTCCACGCACTTGCGCCAAATTCAGATAGCGATGTCCGGATAAAAGGTCGAGAAGCCGAAGGTTTCCAGAGAAATGCATTTTCCCATTTCAGAGGAGAAGCAGAAGGCCATACTCCCGCATCTGAAAGTCCTTGTACTATCGCGATGAGCTTTGAAGAATCTAAGGGACCACTTTTGGAGCTTTCGGAATAGAATAATCCATCGATGGGAAGACTGCCCTCTCGTTCAAAAACAGAAATGGCCCCGCTCGAATCGGGCAGGCCGCCCGCTTCCGACCAAAAATCCCTTCCTTCAGCAGTTGAATCTATGCCTCCGGAGAGCGCCCTATCTTCTCCTGTTTCATCCTTTTCCTCTGGAAGGCCTTCTGGCGCAAGATGCAACACAATGACCTCGTCCGCCTTTACTTCGCAAGGCATGAAGTCATATCTCATTGTCTTCGAAGAACTTGCCCATTGTACGAACATGCCACCTAGATTCCCGCCCTTATTGACGAGAAACTCAACATAATCGCGATGAGGAGACTTTTTTGAGGCGTTCTTTGCAGCCTGCACTTCAGTCAGAATGATTCCTGCAGGCCTATCATTATAGCCCTTGAATTGGACTTGAACATGAGTACTATTCCCGAACATATCCTTAACAGTACCTGCTAGAATCACTTTTTCTCCCGGAACTGGCTGAGGGACAAGACTAACACATACCTTTTCGCCTGAACTCTCTGCGCATGCGGCAACTCTTTTCGGCTCGACGGAAAAAGCTTCCTTGCTAACAAGTACTTGCTCATCGAATTCTATTTCGAATTCGCTTGCATTTTTTAATTTAGCATCTCGCACTATAGGAGGACGAATATCACCAAGCATTTTATTCTCAAGCGATGGTGGCGAGCAAGCTGCAAGTAAGTTCATTATCAAGAATAAAGCCAGGAAGCTCGCAAATTGAGGTGCATGTGGTTTCGCTACCCTGCTTCGAATCGGGATATTCCTTTTTTGTGACATATTTACTCGCCTCCATCCATATAAAAGAGCATGCTTTGCCAGCGTCTTTTGCAAGAAGTCCAAATCGATGCGTTCTATTATATTTCGCGAGCAATTCACTACATTGCTTCAAAAATCATCTCCAGAAGACCCAAAATATATAGGTTATGCAAAATAGTCTAAATATCAATCTTGACAGCAATATTTTATGGTTGTATAGTTACTTTTCGTTGGCATTGTCGGAAATCAAGACAGAAGTGGCCGACTAGCTTTCAAAAAAAGGCTAGATTGCAAGGCAAAGCCCGGTTTCCGGCAAAGAATCATCAGACTACCGAAATGATAGATCTTCTCAGTTGGAAGAGCATTTCGGCTCCTGCCGGAATGGAGAGCGTAGACATGTACATTGGCATGCATCTAAGATTGGCGGCTGCGCTCGTGCAGTTCGAGATTTGAGTTATAGATGACGCCAACCTCACCATAGCCCGAACCAGGCCTAAACTCATGGTCGGCGAGGCAGCTCTGTATCTCAAGACCTATTGGGCTATCCAACTGCCAGTCGCAATAGGCAAAGTAAGGATGCTCAGATTTTTCCAATAAATTATCGTAATGGTCTTGACGAATTTGAGCTTTTGTTTATGTATGTGAATTAGCATCTGCGGGAGATTGTCGTTTTCGGCTAGCGAGTTTGCTGGCCGAAATGAAATGAATCCAGGCAATGCTTTTTTGGCATGATGTTGGCCGTTGGCCGATATTCAGCAAGACAGCCAGCAGCATTCCCAAGGCGAGGATTGTTTTACATCGAGGGAGACACCGTAATTCTGCTGCATTCATGATACTTGGGAACTGCTTTCTGACTGGAACAATGCTGTAAGGAGGTAGCACGATGAAAAAGTTTCTATTGCTAGTCCTGGTGGTTGTGATGATTGTGCCGACCACGCTTTTGGCGGCGCCGGCGAAGATCGAGGCTGAGCTGAACCTGATCACCCCTGTTGCCAGTTTTGTGAGCGTAGCTGCGCTCGATGCCTTCAAGGTCTGGGCGAAGGCCAATTATGGTATCGATGTGAAGACCAGCTACACTGCCAAAGGCACTCAATTGGCGGCAGGACTGATCCGCGAGTGGGGTTCCAACCCACAGGCTGACGTGATCTGGGGCGGAGAAACGGTGCTCTATGATATGATGGCGGCTGACGGATTCCTGATTAAGCATGAGGTCCCGAAGGCCTTGCTCGACCGAATACCGGCTACTATGGGCACCCCCAAGCCAATGCCGCTTAAGGATCCCAAGGGTTTCTGGACCGGTACAATGCTTGAGCCATATGGCATCGTGTACAACGAGGGACTGGTCACAAGGCGACTGCGAGCCACGCCACCCAAAACGTGGGAAGACTTGCTGAGCAATCCAAAGTTCAAGGGGCAAATCGCTCAATGTACGCCTGATAACTCTAGTTCGAGCCATGCTACCTATGAGGTCATACTGCAAAAATACGGCTGGGACAAAGGCTGGGAGTGGCTGTCCAAACTTGCCGCCTATACAGGGCAGTTCGTAGCTAAATCCGGCGACGTTCCCGCAGTTGTGGCCAAAGGCGAATATGCGCTGGGTTTTGCAGTTCCAAGCTACATGGCGTTTGAGAATTTCCTGCATGGAGGAGATGTTAGGTTCATAGCACCTCCTGGAGCCTACGTTACGCCTGAGCCCATATCCATAATCAAGAACTGCAAGAACCCCAATGCTGCCAAGGCTTTCATCGAGTTTCTACTCACCGATGAGGGTCAGAGGTTGTTCATCGATCGTGGCCTGTTCCCAATCGTGCCCGAATTGAGGGTGGAAGGCCCTCCCGGATCTACGGCCGAGCTTGCAGTCACGTTCTATGGGGGTCGCAGGAGCTACTTTGAAGGCGTCGTGGAGAACACTTACGATAACTCACTGTCGCAGAGCAGAGAAGGCGAAGTCAACAAGTACTTCAGAGACAACATCTTTGCAAAACTGGACGCCTTAAAAGCGAAGTACTAATTCTGGTGCTTGATTTCTTTTGAATACATGAATTGCTGATAGCCCATGGGCGAGTTTGCCTTGTCCATGGGCTCCCTTTAGTAGTCGTTTGACTTTGGGAATAGTCGCTTAACTTGAGGTGAAATGCATGGATATCAAGCTTAATGGGGTTACGAAGAGGTTTAAGAGTGTTGAAGCGCTGAGTCGAGTTAATCTGCACATAAGGGACGGCGAGCTCTTTACCTTGCTCGGACCTTCTGGCTGTGGTAAGACAACTACCCTGCGCCTTATCGCCGGATTCTACATCCCCGACGAGGGCAAGATCATGTTCGGCGACCGTGAAGTCCAGGAAATCCCAACATCCAAGCGTAATATTGGAATGGTGTTCCAAAACTACGCTCTATGGCCCCATATGACAGTATACAAGAATATAGCATATGGACTCCAATTCAAGAATGTGCCCAAATCTGAATGGCCCAGGATAATCAACGAAAACCTTATCAAGGTGGGGCTTGTTGGTTACGAAAAGCGCTATCCAGGACAGCTGTCGGGAGGTCAGCAGCAGCGTGTGGCGCTCGCAAGGGCTCTTGCGATCAATCCGGATGTGCTGCTCCTGGACGAACCACTCTCCAATCTGGATGCCAAGATCCGAGAATCAGTGCGTGCAGAGATCCGAAAGCTTCAACAGTCATTGAGAATAACTACTGTGTACGTTACACACGATCAGGAAGAAGCACTCACACTCTCTGACCGTATCGGCGTAATGTGCGAAGGCAAGTTGATCCAAATAGGTACACCACATGACCTCTACGAAAAGCCAGCGACGCGCTTTGTGGCTGATTTCATCGGCACCAACAATCTTGTGGCTGGCACGGTGGAATCTGTCAACGAGGACATTATAGTCATCACAGAGCTGGGCACAATGAGGGGCTTCAGTTACTCTACAATGAAGCCTGGCGACAAGTGCACTGTGGCATTTCGGCCTGAGAACGTGGAAGTCTACACTGCGCAGCCGTCTTCACAGGACAATCAGATACACGGCAAAATCGGTTTTGCCAGCTACATGGGAAATACGCTGCGCTACGAAATGGAGCATCCGGCTGGGGTTATACTCAAGGCCGATATCAAGAATCCCTTACAACATGAGGAACTCGGTTGGGGCAGTGATGTGTATTTCTGTTTCCCAAAGTCTGCGGCGCTTGTCATTCCGGACTGACGACTGACATGCTGACATTGATCATGCAAAAGCAGGTGGTTGTTTAATGAATTCAGGGAAGATCATGAAAGATTTCAGAAGGCGGTTCAAGGCCTCCAATCCGTGGGTATGGCCGATATATCTATTCCTGATTGTGTTCGTCATATTCCCCCTCGTGAGATTATTTGTCGACTCGTTCTCCACAGCAGACATACCGCTATCGTCGCTAAACGAAGTTGTCCTTACTACCGATTTGCTAGAGGAGATGGTGAGCAACGGTGAGATGGAAGGCGCTAAAGCGGTCGCCCATGATATAGCGATCCAGCTAAATCGGTCTTTAGATACGATTGACCGCATGATACAAGCTCTCAGCAGAGCCACGTTCTCTCAGGAGGAGCTAACAGCCAAGTGGCAGGATGCCAAGGACCGTGTAGCGCAGGAAGCAGCAGTAATGGCCGAACTGCAGGACGACCCGGTGGCTGCCCTAGCAGAAGCCAAGGAAGCTACGGTTCTGATTCAGGAGATCGTTAGGCTGCCTCGTCAGGCATTTTCCGTGAAGTTCTTCCTGGATGTATTCAAAGATAAGCTATACATGAAAGCCCTTGCGAATTCGCTGTTGCTCGGGCTTGCTACGGTGATAACAACATCGATCATTGGATTTACCGTGGCTTACCTGCTTGTTAGGTTCGACTTCCCTGGTAGAAGTCTCTTCAGTTTCCTTACTACCGTTCCCATAGTCATGCCTCCTCTAGTAGGTGTGTTGGGCTTCATCTTCATACTCGGCAGAGGAGGTACCGTAAACGAGCTCCTATACCAGCTTGCGGAAGGCCTGGAGAAATCATGGCCTTTCATGTCCAACTGGCTATATAATCACTTGCCATTTAACTTTATATATGGCTGGCACGGTCTTCTGTTGGTGGAAACCTGTCACTTGTTCCCGTTCATCACGCTGAACGTCCTCGACTCGCTCAGCAAAATAGATGCCTCACTAGAGGAAGCTGCAGAGAGCGTTGGGTCTGTAGGCTTTAGGCGTCTCTTTGATGTGACTATTCCATTGACCATACCGGGCTTTATTACCGGGGCGCTTCTTGTGTTCATAGGGGCTTTCGCAGACTTTGCGGCTCCTATGGTGGTTGGACTGACCAACTTCATTGCTCCATTAGCCTACATGGATATCCAACAGTTCACCGATAGGCATCTGTTTAAAATGGGAATCACAGTGGGCGCCGTAATGGTGCTTCTTTCAATCGTATTTCTGTTGATAGCCAAGAAGTACATTTCGCTGAAAGATTACAGCACTCTCTCCTACAGAGCCGTGGAAAGAAAACCGCTCAAGGGTAAAGGGGCTGTTTTGACTCTGGTGTTTCTAATTCTACTAATGCTCATCTGTTTTATACCGTATGCGGGAGTTGCGTTAGCCTCGTTTGCGCGAAGCTGGTCCATGTCGCCGCTGCCTACATCATGGACTATGGTCCATTATGAGAAGGTCTTGCTGTACGCACCTGGCTATATAATCAACACATTCCGATTCTGCATACTAGCGATAATAATGTGCATTCTGATAGGCGTGCCAATATCGTGGATCATGGCGAGGACTCAGATGCGCACTCGTGGAGCACTGGATATCTTGACAATGCTGGTGCTGGCTCTGCCGGGCACTGCATTGGGCATCGCCTATATCAGGGCTTTTAATACTCCGATTCTCTTAGCAACGCCACTAGCAAACAGCTGGGTCATACTCCCCATAGTACTGGCCGTGCGGCGACTTCCTTACACTGTGCGATCGTCCTATAGCTCTCTGCTTGTAGTGCACCATTCTATGGAGGAGGCGGCCGAATCTGTTGGCGCAGGAGGCCTCAAGACATTCAAGGACATCACTCTTCCTCTGATCTGGAAAGGAGTGCTGGCTGGAGCGCTGTTCTCTTTTATGACGTCAATACAGGAGAGCGCAGCTACACTCCTTTTGTCGATACCAGGTTGGGAGACTATGACCATGGGCATATTTACCTTTTACCAGGGAGGCACCCATGGAGACGCAGCCGCGCTTGGCTCTATCCTTATAGTCGTGGGCGTGATTACCCTATTTGCAGTTAACAGACTCAGTAGTGTTGCGCAAGGTGGGCTGTTCGGATAAGGTAAGCCGAGTTGACCAAAGAGGGTTTGAGCAAAGGCAAAATCGACCGTGGATAAGTTAGATTTGTCGGATTTCGCCTTAGTTTTTATAACTTATGCCATTATATACCTAACAATCAATCATGCTTAGAGCAATTGCGCCACTATAGGAATTGTAACCGCGGATAGTACAGTAGAAATAAAGACTATTTTTGATGCGAGCAAGACATCTGCATCGTGGCGTTCTGCGAAGATGACGGTTTGAGCCGCTGCAGGCATTGCCACTAAAAGGTTGGCTACTTTTACTGGAAAATTGTCCTGTCTCAGTATTTTCATAAGAATTATAAAAATAGTTGGCAAAACCAGAAGCCTCATCAAAGATCCTATCCATACCTCCATTCCAGAAAACAAGCCTTTCACACCAAGACTGGCCAATGTGGCTCCCACAACAATCATGGATAAAGGCGTTGTACAGTTGGCAATAAGAGCTAGGGCATAGGTGATTGTCTGAGGCATCGAAAAAGGCAAGATCCAAAGAACAAAGCCTATGGCTACCGCTATGATTCCTGGATTGAAAAGCATATCTCTTATCCGAATCTTCTTAGTTCTTTGGTCACTCTTCTCACCTCGAGACAATAGTGCAAGACCATAACTCCATGTGAAAATATTGAAAATCATCACATAGATAGACACATACATAAGACCAGAATGACCAAAAATGCTCTCAGCGAGAGGAAAACCCATGAATCCACAATTAGAGAACACTGCCGCATAGATAAGGATCTTCTTCTTGGTTCTTTCCATCCTTGAAAAAAGCACTTCCGAAATAGCTATAGAAATAACATGAATCGCAATAGCATATATTGCTACTTTAATTAGGTCTCTTGCTGCAGAAAACGGAATACTCCGATCGAAACTCGAAATTATGGTGCAAGGAAGAGCGATAGTGAGTACAAGATTGGAGACTGTTCTAATACCATTTTCATCGAGCAGCTTTGCTTTTCTAGCGCAATACCCAACCGCTATCAAGAGAAAAATGGATAGAATTCGCGACAAGGCCATAATTGAGCGCTTTTTATTCTACAGTGTTATCAAGTCGACCGATACCTTCTATTTCGACGCTTACATGATCTCCCTTTTGCATAGGGCCTACTCCGGAAGGAGTACCAGTCATTATCACGTCTCCCGGATTGAGAGTCATAATCTGAGAGATATACTCAATTAAGGAAGGAACATCGAAAATCAGGTTTGAGGTCGATGAAAACTGCTTAGGCTCATCATTGAGATAGGTTCTTAGTTTCAAAGATGAAGGATCTAGGTCGGTCTCGATCCAAGGACCTAATGGCATAAAGGTATCGAAGGATTTAGCCACGGTCCATTGACCATCTTTAGGCTGCAGATCCCGTGCGGTCACGTCATTGCCGCATGTATAACCTAGCACGTAATCAAACGCATGTTTGGCATCAACGTTCTTTGCCGATTTTCCCATAACTACCACAAGCTCGGCCTCATAATCTACCTGTCTCGACAATGTTGGGTAGTGTATAGGCTTTCCGGGGCTCAAGAGCGAGGTCGATGGCTTAATGAACAAAACCGGAGAAGATGGAATTTTGAGCCCGAACTCTTCGGCATGATCTCTGTAGTTGAGACCAACGCATACCGCTTTTGTCGGGACGCAAGGGGCTTCAAGAAATACTTTCGCAAATGGAACCTTGGCCACTTCTCTTTCGAACCAAACCTTCTTTTCATGGTTGTGAATCTCGATCCGCGGAAGATCCTTCGAAAGAATGACTAGATCATCTTCAATGTAGCCAAAGTAGATGGTGTCTTCATAAAGGCATCTAATGATTCTCATTTTTTACTCCGAAAACGTTGCATAGGCCTTATTAATGGATACGAAGTGATATTCATCCTATCATAAGCATTTATCAAATACAATTATTTATATTCTTTGTGATTGGCTTTGCACAAAGTCGTACAAAGTCGTTTTGCGCTCTATGCTTTGGCTATTTTGGCTGCTAGACGAGCATTGTTCAGCACAAGTGCAATGTTCGCTTCGAGGGAATCGCCGCCCGTCAAATCCGCAACTCTTGAAAGCAGATATGGAGTAACTTCGGCACCATTCAACCCTTTTTGCTCGGCTTCTCCTATCGCTTTTTGAATAGCCATCTCTATTGTAGTTTCGCTCATGGAATATTGAGAAGGAATAGGATTTGCGATGACAACTCCGCCCTTCAATCCAGATTCCCATTTAGCGCGAAGTATCATTGCTATCTCTTGGGGGGTATCAGCCCTGAGCGAGAGTCTGACGCCAGAATGCTGGGTATAGAATGCGGGAAGCTCCGATGTTCCATAGCCGATCACCGGCACTCCTTTGGTTTCTAGGTATTCCATGGTCTTAGGAAGGTCTAGTATAGCCTTGGCGCCTGCACAAACCACCGCCACGTCGGTGTGGGCTAATTCCTCTAAGTCCGCTGAGACATCCCAGGATTTCTCCGCGCCGCGATGTACTCCGCCGATGCCACCAGTCGCAAATACATGGATTGCCGCCATTTCAGCGAT
>JAAYWE010000185.1 GCA_012516755.1 Treponema sp. | reverse complement strand
TTCCTCCAGCCGTCTCCTTAGGATATTTTCAAGGTTTACAGGAAGAAATAGATATAGAAGCATGCAAAGCTCTAGGCATTGATGTTGTTCGACGCATCACTGGAGGAGGGGCCGTATTTCATCATCATGAAGTGACATATAGTATTGTAATTCCTCTAGGACATTCTCTAGCACGCTCGGGTATAATCGATTCATATAGGATATTGCTTGCTGGCATAGTCGAGGGTCTTGCGGAACTCGGCATTCAGTCTGAATTTGCTCCTATCAATGATATCGTAAGTGCGGGAAAAAAGATCTCTGGAAACGCACAAACCAGAAAAAAGGGGTGCATACTTCAACATGGCACCATCATAGTCGAGGTCGATATCGATCTTATGTTCTCGATCTTGAAAGTCCCACAGGAAAAAACCAAAGGTAAGCTCATCGAAGATGCAAAGTCACGTGTAACTAGCATACGCAACTGCCTTTCTGTGCCTGATTCAGTGAGCTTTGAAGAGCTTTTTTTCTCTACAATAACAGCACTTGAACGAGGTTATTCACGGGCGCTCGATCTTGACTACGAGCTATCCGGACCAACAGATCTCGAGCTACAAAATGCTGAAAGGCTTGCCCGAGAAAAATTCTCCAACAATCAATGGACAGCAATGCGATAGCTCAAACGCAAATCTTGCTTTTGATCCGATCTTGTACCCTTGCTTTGATCGATCTTTCGGTATAATAGCTAAGTTGAAGCACGGAGATTTCGATGAAAAAAGAAACTAAGCCTCAGTATGTCATTGGCATAGACTATGGAACCGATTCATGTCGAGCCGTGATAATAGATGCCGCTAATGGTTATGAAATATCCAGCGCAATGGCTGCATATCCCAGATGGTCAAAGGGACTCTATTGCGATCCAGGAAAGAATCAATTCAGGCAGCATCCAATGGATTATATCGAGTCACTTGAGATCGTAATGAAACAGATACACGATAAGACCGGGCAAGATGTCCTGCCATTCGTAGAAGGCATTGCTATCGATACCACAGGCTCTACGCCCTGTCTCATAACTGATACCCTCTGCCCTCTCGCAATGCTCCCTGAGTATAAAGACAACCCTGACGCTATGTTCATATTATGGAAGGATCATACTTCAACAGAAGAAGCCTTTGAGATAACCGAGCTGGCGCGAAGATCGAGCATCGATTATACGATGTATGAGGGCGGCACATACTCTTCGGAATGGTTCTGGGCAAAACTTCTCCATATAGCCCGCACAGACCGCCATGTCATGAATGCTGGCTTTTCTGCAATAGAACATTGTGATTGGATGCCCGCGCTACTGACGGGAACGAACGCTCTCCCAAAAATAAAGCGAAGTCGTTGTGCAATGGGGCATAAGGCGATGTGGCATGAGAGTTTTGGAGGCTATCCGAGCGATGATTTTTTCGCTGCTCTCGATATGCAACTAGTACGAATCAAAAAGACTTTGGGAAGAGATACCTACACAAGCGATACCGAATTTGGAAAGCTTTCGAATGAATGGGCTGAAAGGCTTCACCTTCGATCCGGTATTCCGGTGGCGGTTGGAGCCTACGATGCTCATGTAGGAGCAGTAGGCGGAGGAGTAGAAGAAAAGGTGCTTGTGAAGGTTATGGGTACCAGTACCTGCGATATGATAGTTGGACCAAGAACATCTTCGGAAAATCCAGAGACCAGCGAGCATCTTGTAAAAGGAATATGTGGCCAGGTCGACGGTTCTATCATTCCCGGAATGATTGGATATGAAGCTGGCCAAAGTGCTTTTGGCGATGTCTATGCCTGGTTCAAGGATCTTCTCTCTTGGCCGCTAAAAGAGATGAAATCCGAATCAATGGAATCAGCGAAAGAGCTGGGCATTCCTTCAAACACTCTGGATGATCTTGCAGACAGCATAGATTCTCGGCTCATATTCGCAATAGATAAGGCCGCTTCAAAAATCCAACCAGAAGAATCCAGTGTTCTTGCTCTAGATTGGCTAAATGGAAGGCGCACTCCTTATGCAAACCAGAAACTAAAAGGGGCAATCATAGGCCTAAGCTTGGGCACTACTGCGCCAATGATATATCGTGCACTTATAGAAGCTACGGCTTATGGTTCACGAGCTATCGTAGAGCGTTTTGAGCAAGAGAACATACATATAGAGAAGGTTCGGGCTGTAGGCGGAGTTGCGCGAAAATCTAAACTGGTGGTTCAGATTGTCGCCGATGTTCTTGGTCGCCCAATTGAGATTATAGCGAGCGATCAATCCGTAGCCCTGGGCGCGGCAATGTTTGCATCGGTAGTGGCAGGAATCTATGATTCTGTTACGCAAGCTCAATTGGCAATGAAGCCCGATATAGAAACAGTTATCCAGCCAGATTTTGTTAGAACATCGCTGTATGATGCCTTATATAGAGATTACCTCAAGCTTGGAGCCTTTATAGAGAATGAGCTTACATAAAAGCCCATGTAGAAAGCACATCGCGCATTGCGCATTGAGCATTGCACATTGCACATTGAGCATTGCGCACCCGCTCTAATGGCGCGCGGTTGGTTTTGCTTATTTTTCTTGGGGATAAGCCTTATTTTATATGATGACTGGCGAGGTAATACTTCCTTCCGGCATGATTATGAACTTAGCCTCCGGTGATTGCTGGGCAATGGCCATATCTATCGCTCCAGCAAGCGAAGAAGCTTTTTGAGCAAAGCAGCTTGCCACGATTGACTCTGAAAGGGAGGTGACCATTATTACTCTCTTCTCAGCGGCCACTTTTGCAAAACCATAGGCTTTATGTCCACCTATGACAAAATGCGCTTTGATGTGCGACATGATCTCTTCTGGTGAATAGCCTGCAGTCATGAATCTCTCGAACACTTTCTCTCCATAGTCATTGCGACACTCCGCAACAAGTATGATAGTCCCTCCCCTCTTTGTGGCACGGTCAGCATGATCCAGGGCTTTCTGAGCTTGATATAGATTGATATCCCTGGGAAATCCTGAAGCACTACAAATCGTGATATCCGCCTGCTCAGGAATAGGTATCATATACATCGCTTGGCTCACATCTACTGCCTTATACCAGGCCTTCTCAAGATCGCCGGCAACTACTTCGACTATGCTCTCGCACTCATCCACCACAACATTCAAAATGAAATCCACGCCCGCAATTCGGGCTGCATAGATCATTTCCAAGCTTATCGGATTCTCCCTGATCGGAGGAAGATTATCCATGATTTCGACCATCCGCGCATGGTTTCTTTCTACGGTCTGCTTTCCGACAACGCCTGGCAAAATGGACTTTCTGCCACCAGAGAACCCTGCAAAATAATGCGGCATGACGACACCGATCGTGATAAGAAAATCCGCATCATCCACAATTCTATTCAGCCAGAAATCATATCCCGAAGGTAGCTTCCCTTTGTACGAGAGCATTGAAGAATCGCTTGCATCATGCGAAACAATCTTGAATCTACGACATATCTCTTCGCCATACACAAGAAGATTCTGCTCATGAGTATGAAGGTCATGGATCCCTGTGGCTATCAGAATCGTAACATTTTCATCTGGAATCCCAGCTTTTTCTATCACTTCGA
>JAAYWE010000184.1 GCA_012516755.1 Treponema sp. | reverse complement strand
TCCGCAATGCCATAACAAGAGAAGAAGAGCAAAGAGTCATCGAGGAGAGCTACACCATTCTCAAGAAACTCAAACTCGACACGTATGTCAATGAAACAGCAAAGAATCTGCCTTATGGCGAACAACGGCGACTAGAGATTGCTCGCGCTCTTGCAACAGATCCTTTTATGCTTTTGCTTGACGAACCAGTTGCTGGGATGAACGCCCAAGAGACAAAAGAACTTGAGGAGACCATAAATATAATCCGAGACCAGGAACATATAACTATTCTTCTTATTGAGCACGACATGAGCCTTGTTATGGATGTTAGCGAGCGTATCTATGTATTGGACTATGGTAGGCTCATTGCCGAGGGAAATCCGCACGAGATCAAGAAGAATCCCGATGTCATCAAGGCATATCTAGGAGAATAAAATGGCGCTTCTTGAACTTAAAGATGTCCGCACTTTCTATGGAAATATTCAAGCCTTAAAAGGCGTCTCGATCTCAGTAGAAGAAGGCGAGATAGTCACACTTATAGGAGCCAATGGAGCAGGCAAGACAACCACTCTGATGAGTATCTGCGGTATCGTTCCCATACGCTCCGGCGAGATTTTGCTCGATTGTCAAGATATTTCGAGAATGAGTCCCCACAAGATCGTCCAGAGGGGAGTCTCACAGGTGCCTGAAGGCCGTCGCATTTTTCCGCAGCTTACGGTCTCAGAGAACCTCGATATGGGAGCCTTTCTTCGAACCGATAGAGAAGGCATAAAGCGAAACATGGAAGAGGTCTTTACAATATTCCCAAGACTTGCAGAGCGTCGAAACCAGCTCGGTGGAACACTTTCGGGTGGCGAACAGCAGATGCTCGCCATATCGCGTGCCTTGATGGCAAACCCGCGCCTTCTTTTGCTCGATGAACCATCGCTAGGGCTGGCACCGCTTATTGTCCAGAACATATTTGAGGTTATCCAAAAGATCAACAAAGAGCGGAATACCACAATCCTACTCGTAGAACAGAATGCAAATATGGCGCTCAAGATCGCAAATAAAGGATATGTCATGCAGAACGGCCTTATCAAAATCACAGATACCGCAGCAGATCTTCTCAAGAATCAAGAAGTTCGCAGGGCATATTTGGGGCTTTGACTTACTATCAATATATTTATGGATGTATAATCGCTGTAGTATAATAATAGGAGAAATATCGAAGGAGGCGAATATGAAAGTAGGTCAGCGCATGACACGAAATCCCGTTACCATTACACCGGATACGACTGTTCCTGAAGCGCAAGCTATTATGCGACGCGAGAAGATTAGACGATTGCCTGTTCTCGACAAAAACGGCAAGCTTGTTGGTATTGTCAGTGCTCTGGACCTTACACATGCATCTCCTTCGCCTGCCACAACTCTCGATGTATGGGAAATGCACTATCTGCTATCGAAACTTACAGTCGATAAAGTAATGACCAGAGATGTCATAACGATTACCGAAGACCTTCCTATCGAGGAAGCGGCACGCATAATGGATGATAATCAGATATCCGGTATTCCAGTAATGCGTGGCGAAATACTTGTTGGCATTATCACGGAATCGGATATATTCAGGCTTTTTATCGAGCTTTTTGGCGCTAGACACAAGGGCATCAGGCTAACCCTCCTTCTACCTGAGAGAAAGGGAGAACTGGCAAAAGTTTCCAATGCGATTACGAAATGCGGCGGTAATATAGTCTCTTTTGCCACCTTCGAAGGAGAAGATCCAACCAATGCCTACTGCACAATCAAGGTGACAGGCGTCGAAGAAAAAACCTTGATCGAAGCGATTACTCCTGTTGTTGAAAAGGTAGTGGATGTCAGAGAAACTTAAGTTACGGCGCCAATAGGGCTATCTTTAACACTGAATCAGCGCTGACGTTTAGAGCCAGCCCCTCTTTCTCGCCATGATTTCTTTGCTTCGATCTTTCCCCGCTGCCATTCCAAAAGAGAAATGCGCTCGAAATCAATAATAATGCCCAAATGCCTTATAAAATCATCCTCAATCTTGAGTTGTTCCTTCAAGCTCTCCAGATTGGCTCCCCTTCTTCTTATTTCTTCTAGGATATAGAAAAGCTCTGTAATTGTGCGAGCAAGTCTATCCAGAGAAGCCACAAAGAGCGTATCGCCATTGCAAAGACTATCGAGCGCACGTCGCAATTCGGGCCTGTCTGCTTCTTTCGAAAGAGGTTTTTCCTCGAATATTGATTCAACGCCAGCTTTTCTTAATAACTCCAATTGTGCGCCGATGTCCGCATCGATAGGTGAAGGTCTAATATAGCCTTTTCTTACCGCCATTCTCTCAGCCTCCATTAACAATCCATACTGATACGAATCTTGTGTATAAAGCAAGCAGACAGCAAGAAGAATGCTTATGGCTCATGGTTAAATACAGCGAAGGAATTACTATATTATTCCCCTTCGATTTCTTTATTCCTTATTTACTCTCTTCTCCGCCTTTCTGCTTCATTGTCATACACAAGGTTCGTAGCAGTAATGAAAGCTCGAGTTCAAATTGCAAACCTAAAATTTCAATTGATATTGATTGATAAACAATAAAATATATGATAAAACCCAAATGGCCAATAATTAAATGAGAGTCTTATAAGGATACAAAGAATGATCCGCCTTTTGAAAATAGCACTTGTTCTCCTTGGAGTCCCAGTTTTTATTCTGAGTGTTTTAGGGTTATTTTGGCTAGCCAATAATCCAGCGAATCCAAGCTATGCTTATATGCTATACCCCATTTTGGTTGGCATATATTTATCAACGATACCGTTTTATATTGCACTGTATCAAGCTTTTAAGATCCTAATCAATATTGATAAAGACAATGCTCTATCAAAACAATGTGCAAGAGCTCTAAAGAACATAAAACTCTGTGCAATCGCAGTCAGTATTTTATATACGGGAATATTGCCATTAGTCTTTTTCATAGCACAAAAAGACGATGCCCCAGGCCTCATAGTATTTGGAACCATTCCCATCTTTATTTCATTGGTAATCGCGATCTTTGCTGCTGTCTTTCAAGCATTATTTGGAAATATCATGGATATGAGCCTAGATAATGAGCTGATTGTCTTAGACGGACAGACTATTAAGCGGTAATTTGGCGCCCAATGACTATGTGTACGATAATGAAACAGAAAGCCGGAAAATAGAGCAAATAAGAAATATAGAAACCGAATGAGATAAAATTATAATTACTACTTTGCAATTCAAAGTACTTTGTGATATACTGCTTATATAATGAGAAATTTGGGAGTATCAAATCCAAAGGAGCGCAGATCATGAAAGAAGAATCTTCCATAAGTCCAGATCAACAGCTAGAGCTCATTGAGCGTATGCTGGAAGAATCTCGCAAAACCGTTCTTTCAATGGGATTCCCCTCAATGATATGGGGAGGTTTTGTCAGCATAGGTACCGCATTGAGCTATGCCTTTGCATCATGGCACTGGTATGTGGCCATAGGGCTATTATGGGCTTTACTTATGGCAAGCGCTTTTCTATTAGTGGTTCGGCATGACAGACGGAAGCAACAGCAGCAGCTAAAAACCACATCACTCCACAAAATCTCTAATGAGATGTGGATCTTTATCTTTGGTGTGATGGTACTCTATGGAATAGTCGGGTTTTTGCGCCCCCAGAATATCTCTCTTCCCTACGCCCTTTGTGTTGTATCGCTTCTCGTTGGCACCGCCTATTGGATAAGCAGTAGCATGACCCGCTATTTTCTCTTGCGAATAATGAGCGCCCTTTGGATTGTGTGCAGTATTGTTGTTTTACTGGTACCAGCCCTTTGGTCGCCTGCAGTGGTGGGAATATGCGCCTTCTTAGGCGAATGTATGCCGGGAATTTATTTCTATGCAAAAGAACGAAAAGAATCCGTATAACTATCAGAGCTTTGATGAAATGCTTTCGTCTAGGATACGCCTTGCAGCACTTGCATTGCTTGCTGGCTGCGATGAAGCTGAATTTACTTATATTCGTGATGTCATCCAAACCACCGATGGCAATCTGGCAAGCCATTTGCGAAAGCTAGAAGGAAGCGGATATGTGCGGTATCAAAAGCGATTTATCGACCGCAAACCCGCTACATACTATCGAATAACCCCACAGGGGAGATCCGCTCTTTTGGCATATAGTCGTCGATTGACCGAATTATTGAAGAATTCCAATTACCAAGGAGGTTCATCAAATGAGACTGAAACAGATGAGAAGTAAAAGGCCTAGGAGCCATGTCGGATCGACAACTCGGGCTCCTTTGTGGCCTTATGAAAGTGCTCAATTCAGACCACATCGCAAAGTAATCTGTGCGGTGCTCGTGGTAGCGCTCTTGGGGATCCCCGCGACCATGCTTTTCTCTCAAGACCAGCATCCTAACAAATTGCCTGCCAATACATTGCCTCTTGATTTTTCCATTTTTGAAGGTGCTACTGCAGTTGACCACAACAAGCACAGGTCTTAGAGTGCACCTATAGGAGCTTAAAATCAGATGGATAGACGGGCAACGAGGTCCAGGACGGCTTGCTCGATCTCATCGCGGATTCGTCTGATGCTCGCCATGATCTCCTCATCCGTCCCCTTGAGGGCGGCTGGGTCATCGTAGAGCAAGTGAAGTTTCTCGTAAGGCCAGGAAAGACAGCGAAGCTATCTGCGTCCTCCCTGGAGCAAGCAGAAGTGAGCACACAGAAAAGGGCTCTTTTGAAAACACAAACCTCTTGATTCGTGATATCTAATCAGTCCACTCCCAGCACATACTGCATTATTAGATTTT
>JAAYWE010000183.1 GCA_012516755.1 Treponema sp. | reverse complement strand
TCCATAGACCTTATGCAATTGCTCGCTATGATAACCTTCGATTGCGGTACCGAATGCGCCACCTGCAAGCTGGCCAAGCCAGCCAGCATGTATCCTGGCTTCCAAATCGCCAGGTAGAGGAGGGCGACCGGTCTCGGAGACGGTAGCGGCAGGCATTGCTTCGCGAACCTCATTCCATTCTTGTGGATGTTCATAGCGCCAATATGGATTGGAGAGGTCTCTAGGCGCATAGTGGATTTCATGGAGAAGCTCGGCTGTGAGAGCACGCAAATCAGGGCTCGGCTTTCCTCCATGCGCAATTCTGCATGACTCAGCCATAGCTAGGCCTTCATGCAAAAGTATTTCGGCTTTCGAGACATCGTAGCCTTTATTCCCCATAGCCTGGACCATTTCCAGATATGGAATCTCGGGCGCTCCCGAACCAGGGACGGAGGAATGCCAAAACAGCGCTACCAGATCATCACCAGTAGGGAACACCGTATCGCTAGTATACCAATTGCTTTCGTGCGTCCTGCGATCCAGAGGAATGGTCGAAAGCCTGAGCTCTCGTTCGATCTTCCAAGCAGGACGAAAGAGCATCGTATTCGGTTTGTTTGATTTCTGATTCATAGTGCTTTCCTTTCGCGCTCGCGGGCACGGCGCGAATATACATAGAGGGCGACGAGAGTCGCTATATATGGCACCATCGACGTAAATTGTGGGCTGACTCCATAGCTTTGCAAGAAAAGCCCAAGCCCGTCGAAAAAGCCAAAGAGCAACGAAATCAGCGCTATCCCATAAGGATGACCATCCACCAGAATAATCGCTGCCAAGGAAATCCATCCGCGGCCAGCCGTCATGTTCTCGGCAAAGAGAGTTACATAGCCCAGCGAAAGATAGGCTCCCGCCAGCCCGCAGAATACAGCGCACAATAGAAGAGCTTGAATCCTCATGCTAGAAGTGCGCACCCCGCTCGAATCTAGCGAGTTCGAATTATAGCCCGCTGCTCTCAGCCTCAAGCCAAAACGTGTCTTGAATACGAGATAATAGCAGATAAATGTTGCAATCACAGCAAGATACACGATCAGGTTTCTACCTGATACAATAGGCCCCAACACGGGGATCTTTTCGATAAATGGGATTCTCAAATTCGGAACCGACGTGATGAGTTTAGATGTGAAAACACCTTTTACCTTGAATATCTGCCTCAAGAGATAAGTCGTAATCCCCAACGCAAAGAGGTTAAGGGCAATTCCGGATACAAATTCATCGGTATTCAGTTTTACGGAAAAGAAGATAAAGATCAAAGCTAGAATCATAGCTCCCGCTATGGCGCATAAAAGCCCAATCACCCAGGAATGAAACAAGAAAGATCCCAGAACCGCGAAGAATGCAGCCATGAGCATCATGCCTTCCATGGCAATGTTGAAGATACCTGCGTAAAATGTCAGAGTTCCGCCGAGTGCAGCAAGTAGAATGGGAGTAGCTCCGGAAATCATGCCTACTATTAGGCCAATTACGATATTCATGCTGCATGCTCCCTTGCCTGACGTCGGGCTGCGAGCTTATCGAAGGCCAGCACTGCGTATTCGCGCGTAGCTACTATGACAAGCACGAGCACCGCTTGTAGTACCTGCGCTATCTCGCTTGGAACATTAGTTATTAACTCCATGCCCAGCGCTCCCGTCTGAATCGCCGAAACAAAGATGCCATAGATGAGCGTCTCCACAAGCCCATTGTTCGCCATAATGGCGACCATTATTCCATCCCATGCATAGTTGGCGCCAAGGCCTTTGATGAATCTATGCGGACCAGCCATTACCACAAGCCCGCCCGCAAGCCCGGCAAGTGCTCCGGTGACCAGCATTACCGCGACGAAATTGCCTCGTACATCGCAGCCGCCAATACGCGCAAAGAGCGAATTCTGACCTGTGATGCGCCACTCATAACCCGCCCGCCAGCGCTGAAAAACGAACCACATGATAGCCACCGACACAAGCATCACAATCACCGACGAACTCAATTGCCCTATATCAGGCATCCAGCCACTCCTGGCAATAGGCGGGGTCATGGGCGAGAAAGCCTTCTTGTCCATAAAAGGATACGCAATTGCCCATGCAGTAAAGAAATCGGCGATCATGTTGAGCATTAGAGTCACAATGAATTCGCTCATGTCGAAGGCCTGGCGCAAAAGAGCCGCTAGGCCCGACCACAGAGCGCCACCTGCGATAGCGCATAGCATGAGAAGAGGAATTTCGAGAAATGATGGAAGATTTATATAGAGCCCTGCGAGCGTCGCCGCAAGAGCTCCGAATGCGAACTGCCCGGGCTGTCCTAGGTTGACAGGCCCAGAGGCAAAAGCGATTGCCGCGGACAATCCGGTCAGTACAAGCGGCACGGCGTTCTTGAGGGTAGTAGTAAATGGCCCAAGCCCGACAATAGAGAATTGCGCAAGAGCTCCGTATGTTGCCAAAGGCTCATAACCCTGCAGAAGCATGATTAGAGCACCTACCGCTAGCGCGATTACAACACCAAGGACACCACTGATTATTTTGCGTATCATGCCGTAAGCTTCCCTTCTAGCATATAGCGCCCTACTTCTTCGATCGAGGTCTGATCGGTAACGAGATTCGCCACGATCCTTCCGCGATGCATCACGAGTATTCGATCCGCAATCAAAAAAAGTTCTTCGAGATCCGCCGAGATGACAAGAATGGCTCGATTTTCCTTGCGCATAGAGAGAATCTGATCATGCACATACTCGATCGACCCGACATCTAGCCCTCGCGTTGGCTGATCCATCAAGAAGAAAGGAGTGGGCAGCAATAATTCGCGGCCAAGGATCGCCTTTTGCTGATTTCCCCCCGATAGCGATCGAAATGGGTTCTGATATGATGCCATCTGCACAGAAAATCGCTCTACAAGAGATTCCACAAAAGCCCGCGCGGTTTGGTAGTTGAGCACAAGACCCCTCCATTTCGAAAAATCCGGATTGAGTCGATGGTGCGTCATAATGACATTTTCCAATATCGACGCAGAAATGCTCGCGCCCATCTTGGCTCGATCTTGAGGCACAAATGAAATCAATTTGCGCCGTTCTAGGATGGGGAGTTGGGTGATCTCCTTGTTGCTGACTTCTATATGCCCGCTGCTTGGCTCGGCTAATCCCATGACACAGTTGACCAGTTCCAACTGACCATTGCCTTCCACACCTGCAATGCCGACAATTTCACCCGCATGAACCGAAAACGAAATATCATCAAGAAGCTTAAAACCATCGCGTCGCACAAGGTTCAAATTCTTCGTTTCGAACACGCACTCGCCAGCCTTATGGGTCGTACGCTTTGAGGTAAAAATGACCTGGCGGCCAACCATCATTTGGGCGAGCTCTGCCTTGTTTGTTTCCGCAGCGACCACCGTGGCGATTTTTTGGCCTTTGCGCATAACGGTTATGCGATCGCTTAGTTCGAGCACCTCGTCGAGGCGATGGGAAATGAAGAGAATCGTCGTGCCCTTGTCGCGCAAGCGCTTTAGCTCTGCAAAAAGCTGCGGAATTTCCTGAGGAGTAAGCACCGATGTTGGTTCGTCGAGTATGAGAACCGAGACATTACGGTAAAGCAGTTTGAGGATTTCGACCTTCTGACGGGCGGCGACGGAGATGCGGTCAACAATGGCCTCTGGATCGAGGTTGAACTGAAATTCGTCGATTTTTGCTCGCACGAGCTCGATGGCTTGTTTGACATTGAGCTTACCTATCGCGCCCTGAATGGGCTCCGCGCCGAGCACGACATTTTCCCAGACCTCGTACTGAGAGATGAGCTCGATTTCCTGATGAACCATCCCGATTCCCATTGCTATCGCATCGGCGGGCTTCTTGAAGTGAACGGGATTGCCAGCGAGTCGGACAGTACCAGAATCGAAGGGTATTAGTCCATAAAGGATCTTCATCAAGGTGCTTTTGCCTGCGCCATTCTCTCCTATTATCGCATGTATCTCGCCTTTTCGAATTCCGACGGAGACATTGTTCACCGCGAGGACATTGGGCGGATATACTTTGACAATACGTTCGAGCGAAATAAAATCATCCATGAGTTGCCACTTTCGATTCAGAATCGTTGAAATCAATGATAGAGATAATAAGCTTGGTCTGTCTTTTATATTGGGCTTGCTCTTGGCATTGAGCATTTTCTTGATTAAAGAAGGCGCTGGAAGCTGAGTGAGAATAGCCCTTCGCCAGCGGGCGCCACTGTTGATTTTGCGATTCAACGCTAGCGGCGCCCATGGTAATCTTATGGCTTTTCCCTGGCAGAGCTCATCTTTTTCGGACAAGCGCCAATATTATTCTGACAGGTCATGGAACAGCTTCGAATCCTAGACGATCATCACTGCCAGACGTTCTCGCCATTGTATAGAGGAACCTTGAGCTTTCCATCTATGATCTGCTGGCGTGCCGTATTGACTTTGTCGACGATTTTCTTGGGAAGAACCTGCTGTTTTGCATCGAAGACGAGGTCTACACCACCGCTTGCAAGATCTGCGTTGATGATGACACCAGGTTTATATGTGCCATCCATGATGGTCTTGAAGACCGACTCTATACTGGCGCCGACATTCTTCACCGCGCTGGCAATGACGTGACCTGGTTCCAGGTCGTTCTGGTTTGTATCGACGCCGATAGCATATAGCCCGCGCTCTGCTGCTGCCTGAAGTACACCAATACCTGCGGCTGCTGCCACCTGGTAGATAACATCCGCTTTTTGATCGTAGAGCTGCAGTGCAGCCTGTTTGCCTTTTGCCGAATCGTCCCAAGCACCGCCGAGCGACTTAGTCAGCACTTTGATGTTCTTATCTACCGCTTTAGCTCCCTGCTGATAACCGAAGACAAATGCGCTGACTATTGGGTCGGTATCACCGCCAACGACGCCTATGACCTTGTCTTTATTTACGCCTTTTAGTGAGGTCTCTGTAGTGGTAAGCGCTGCGGCCATACCCGCAAGATAGGAGCTCTGCTCAGCAAGAAAGAAGACCGAT
>JAAYWE010000022.1 GCA_012516755.1 Treponema sp. | reverse complement strand
TGCGCACAGCCTTTTAAGGCTCTCTGATCCAATTTCGAGACTGCGGGGTCGGAGCTTCGATTTTCAAGGAATTCCTGTCCATGTGACTTTTCACCCCTCAGCCCTGCTTAGAGACACAGCTCTGAAACGCCCTGCATGGGAGGACTTGAAGCAATTCCGCTCACTCATGGAAAGCAGAGCCCTTACAGAAAGCAGAGCCACAAAGAAGGTAAAATGACAGTTACAACTCAGATTTCAAAGCTAGAGGAATAGAGAATGCCTATGTCATTCGTGCGCATAGCCTACCCAATTCCTCTCGAAGAAACCTTTTGGTACCGCAACGATACCTCGACACGGGCCGAAATAGGTATGCGCGTAGAAGCTCCTCTTGGAAGAAGGGCGAAAGTCGTCGGTTATGTTGTTGAATCCATCGATATTCCAGTTTCCGAAAACGAGCTGAATTTGGGAGCTGAATCTCAAGATGAATCATCAGCAAAAAAACCTAAGCTGACACAACTGACAAAATTGGCCAAGCCAGAACTGCCAGCCTATTTGGAAAAGTTGGAACTACCAACTGACTTAATCAAGCTAGAACCAAGCAAAATTCGTTCTATAAATCGGGTAATAGATATTGAGCCGCTTTTCGATAACGAAATGCTAGAGCTCGGCAGATGGGTCGCCTCTATGTATCATTGTTCCCTTGGTGAAGCACTCTCAGCAATGTTGCCATCGGCTCGGCGCGAACGATTAGAGATCGCTGAGCAATTCGATGAAATAGAAGTGAGCAGAACTCCACTTGTACTGACTGAAGGACAAAAAGTAGCTCTGGACGGTATTCTTGCAGAGCCTCGGGGCATGTTTTACCTCTATGGGCCAACAGGAACCGGCAAGACCGAAGTCTTTCTTCAGCTTGCCGACGCAACGTTATCCATGGGCTTAGGTGTTCTATATCTAGTACCCGAGATAGCTCTTACGCGCCAAGTCGAACAGGACGCGCGCGCCCGATTCGGAGAGCAATGCGCCATTATACATTCTCGCTTGACACCTTCGCGCAAGCTAGCCGAATGGCGCAGAATAGCAAAGAAAGAAGCGCGCATAGTAATAGGAGTGCGCAGCGCCATATTTGCTCCCATTTCCAATCTCGGACTAATCATTATAGATGAGGAGCACGATGGCAGCTATAAAAGCGGCACAACGCCCCGCTATCATGCTAGACAAGTTGCAATGCGCCGAGCGAACCTAGCCGGGGCACGCCTTGTAATGGGCAGCGCAACCCCTTCGCCGGAGGCATGGCAGGCTTGCGAAGAAGGCCAGATGCGCCGCTTCAATCTTTCGAATCGGCCGGCTGGAGGTTCTTTTCCAGAAATACATGTCATAGACATGCGAGGTAGGCATGGTCTCATCTCTGAAGAGCTAGCTGAGGCATTGCATGCAGCCAAGCAAGCAGGCCGTCAATCGATTCTTTTTTTGAATCGTCGAGGTTTTGCACATACCCTAATGTGCCAAACCTGCGGCGAGCAATTGCTCTGCAAGCATTGTTCCGTGCCTCTTACTTACCACAAGGCTTCAAACCGTCTTATATGCCATTACTGCGGATACCATGAAATTAAACCTAGAGCCTGTCCATCTTGTGGTTCACTAGATCTTGCATGGGCAAGCTATGGGACAGAACGCATCGAAGAAGAGCTTAACGAAGGATTTCCGGAAATGAGCCATGCGCGACTCGATACTGATACAACAAATACAAAAGGCTATCTGGAAAATACGCTGCTCGCTTTTCGCAATGGTAATATCGACATCCTTGTGGGAACACAAATGGTCGCAAAAGGGCTGAATTTTCCTGGTGTACGTGTTGTAGGCATCCTCATGGCGGATCAAGGGCTTGCAATGCCCGATTTTCGTGCTGGAGAGCGCGTATTCTCTTTGATTGTCCAGGTGGCTGGAAGAGCCGGCAGGCATGTACCCGATGGAATTGTCTTTATCCAGACGAAGAAACCCGATAGTCCAATTATTCAGCTAGCTGCGGAAGGCGATGTGCCTTGCTTCCTTGAACGTGAGCTCCAAATACGCCGACAGCTTGAATTTCCACCCGCAAGGCGCTTATGTCGTTTTGTCTTCCGATCGAAGTCAGCGAAAGGTGCGCGCAACGAAGCCTCGAAGTATGCCGATCTTGCTCGTCGCATTGTGTGTATATCGCCATTTGAAGACATAGATATTCTTGGTCCTGCTGAGTGTCCTCTAGCCGTGGTTGCTGACAATCATAGATATCAACTCATCTTTAAGGCGGCTCGCTTTTCCGATCTGCAGCGATTCGTAAAGACACTAAGGCATAGCATCGAACCAACTTCGTCTGTATATATCGAAATCGATATCGACCCAGTGCAGATGATGTAGTATTTCTGAGACACAAGATTTAAAGTTCATAATTCTCTGCCGTCATGTGTTTATTGCTAACTTGGCATAACGACACAATTTCTGATAAAGTATAAAACTAGGAGCATCTATGAAACTAAGAGCATATGTCATATTTTGCATGTTTTCTCTCTTTGTGATAGTTCCATCGTCGTTCGCAATCACAATCGATGGCGCAATCTCTTCGGGCGAATATTCCAAACAGACAGAATTCGATAAAGGGAATTTCAAGCTCTTATGGGAATTTGAAGGCGAAAAAGTATTCATGGCGATTATAGCTAAGACCCCTGGATGGATCTCGGTGGGATTCAATCCATCGAGCTTTATGTCCAATTCCGACCTGATCCTTGCGGTAGTAAAGGATAGTCAGGATATCAAAGTCTATGATGAGTGGTCATCTGGCATGTTCGGTCCTCATGCGCCAGACATTGAAAAGGGAGGAACCTCAGATGTTCTTTCATATGCTGGTTCACGGTCAGGAGACACCGTAATCTTTGAATTCTCTCGGCTTCTGGATACAAAAGATAAATACGATAAAGCGATTCCCACTTCGGGGAAGTTTAAGATTATGTGGGCTTACGGCCCTAGCCTCGACATGACTGCGAAACACAAGAAGGCTGGCACAGCCACTGTCGAAATGGCAAAATAATATCGATACGCAATTTTGTGCGAATCAAGGAAGGCTTTTACATGAATATAATTACATTGCATGGCGCGTTCATGGGACTTGGATTAGTATGTATGGTGGTTGCTATTATCATAGCCCATTACTACAGAAGCAAGAAGTGGTGGCTCAAATTGCACCGAGGATTGAACATCGCTGCTCCTGTGCTCGCGGTCATTGGAATTATAGTAGCGATTATCATGGTAACTCCTGGGTATGGAGT